>CALMMI010000715.1 GCA_937868245.1 uncultured Ignavibacteria bacterium
GTGTTGCACCCGGTAAAATTGTTCCGGCTGAGGGTGATACAGTAAATACTGTGTTTGAACTTGTTACACTTGTAATGATAAGGCTTGAAGTACCGGTATTTGTAACAGTTACGGAATCTTGTTTCGTTAATCCGTTGCGTACGTTTCCAAAAACCAATGCTGATTTATTAACTGTAAAGAAAGGGGATACCCCTGTTCCGGTAACAGTTACTGTATCTTTTGGTTTTGCAGCGTTATGAGTAAATATGATATTTCCAGAGCGAATGCCGTCAACTGTAGGAGCAAATGTTACATAGAATTTCTTTGATGAACCAGGGGTTATTGTATCGATTGTTGGTGTTACCGTAAATACCGAATTAGAGCTTGACACATTACTGATAATCAGATTTGAAGTTCCGGTATTGGTAACGGTAACTGAATCTCTTTTAGTTGTTCCGTTCCTAACATCTCCAAAACTGAGGATTGTTGGAGTTCCAGAGAAAAACGGAGAAGTGCCTGTTCCTGAAACCGTAACAGTATCTAATGGTTTGGCGGCATTATGGGTAAAAATGATAGTACCGGATTTAGTTCCATCTACCCATGGAGTAAACGTAACATAAAATTCTTGCGTAGAACCGGGAGTAATTGTCGCGGTTGTAGCATTAATTTTAAAGACTGTATCTGATGTTGTTATGTTGCTGATAATAAGATCTGCTCCACCTGTATTGGTAACTCTAAGAGTATCCTTTTTACTGAACCCATTGTCAACATTTCCAAAATTCAATTGTTGCGGGTCAACAGTAAAGAATGGAGCTAAAACTGCTCTGTTAGTAGTTACACCTGAAGACATTGTAACAGCAGCAGTGAAAGCCAATGCTCTGCCTTCCATAGATGCACCCGTACCCAATGAAATTGATTGATCGGCTAATATACTCCCCTTGAAAACGGAGTATGTTCCCAGAGTAGCAGAAGTACCTACTTGCCAAAAAATGTTAGCTGCCTGAGCACCACCTGCAAGAATAATTTTGGTATCGCTACCTATATTCAGCGATGTACCAATTTGAAAAATCCATACATCGGTTGCGCTGCCTGTAAGTGTTAGGTCAGCTCCGGTAATATCCGCAGCACCTGTAAACTTATAGAGACCTGCCGCAAGGTTCATACCACCCATATTGCCTGCACCCGGATTTAAGAATGTTCCTGTGGGAACAGGAGTACGGTTTGCAGCATCATTATATGCTGTGGTAAGATCGCTTTTTGCAGTTTGAAGGAGTGTTGCATCATTTACTGAGCCGGAAGGACCGGATGCATCCACTACATATAATATTCCATCTACATTTGAGCCGTCGAATCCAATTACAAAACTGCCTGCTGCCGGACTTAACCCGATATTGCCTTTAATTGAAACAGGAGGGATACCGGTTATTGTAGAGCCAGCGATAATAACAAAATTATCGAGCGACCGTAAATTTAAGGTTGGAATCTGGGCAGTGGAAGTGGAAGTAGCTACTAATGCTACTATAAACATCACTCTAAGAAATTGAGTGAATCGGGAGTACGTACTGTGTACTTTAAAAAAATTCATGATAATTACCTGTATTGTTGAATATACATTCAAACTGCTTTCTTTCTGAAAGTTCAGTTCTGTGACTGATATCAGAATCTGTTAAGCGGAGAGGTAATTTAAGGAGGGCTTACTTGTTCTCTTGGCAGATCCAATTGTTGTTTGAAGGGCGGATATGTTCTTGAGGCGGACTAAGTTTCATAATAATCCTGTAATAAATTGTAATACATAATTATAAAACAAACATACGGCTTTGAGCACGAGCTTGTGTTATGTAACTTTTAAAAGAGTTACACTTTTCACACATTGTTAAAGTATTAATGGAATATCAAAAAAGAATCTTTGGTTCTGAGGTGACTTGTAGAGGAATACTTAATAACGTTTTGAGAATGTTATTATTGTAGAGTGGTTTGGGAGGAAGAATAGTTACCTACATGCGAAGTAAGCTCTCTTATCAAATAATAAGCTCTTACAGACTAATAACATACATAGGAAAAGGAGAAAATAAAAATAGAAAAGTTCCGCTTCGAATCATCGTATGATTCAAACAACCAAATAAACGGGGTACAGGCTCGACTACCATTTCGTTGGTCATGGAAGGAAGTTTGGGAAATTTCCATGTTCCTGATGCCGTTAGTGCCAAACTGACAAATCGCTTGTATTCTACTAAGCGGAACTTTCGTTTTTATTTTGTTTTACGTTGATCTATATTGAATGTTGCAATTTCGTTTAACCCTCCATGAGCTTCTTTAGGTCCATAAGCATCATTCCCCACATCTTTTCTGATTCATTTTGTGCCTTTTCATCAGCATTATTATCCTGTGATATAGAAAGATGTGTACTATCCTCTTTTTGAGTTACTGAATACGTAACTGTATGATAATTCTCCGGTATATCCGGTAGTCTGGTTATCGGGCTGTAATGTGTGTATTGAAGAATTTTTTCAGGTTCAATTTTAAGTATGATACCATTGTCTTGATATGGTTTTTCCTTCCATTCACCCTTCCATACGATTTTACTTCCTACTTCCCAATCGGAAATAGTTTCTGTTCCGAACATGTATATTTTGATAACCTTAGGGTTAACAAGGGCATCCCATACTTTTGTAATAGGCGCATTAATAGTAATGGATGCATTGGCAACAAAATCTTTTTTCATAATTATAGTATTATTAATGAATAAATAAATAATTTCCTTGATATCTATAAATCTTTATAGTCATATTATTTACCTAATATGTACAATGAAATAAATACCCAAATACAGCCAAGGAATCACGCAGGAATATAAATATCAAACTGCGCACCCTTGTTTAATTCACTTGTTGCAGTGATGATACCGTTATGATTTTCTACAATTTTTTTCACGATTGCAAGACCGATTCCTGTTCCGGCATACACTTCTTTACCGTGTAGTTTTTGGAAGACCTCAAAGATGCGTTCACTGAAACGAGGCTCGAAGCCTATGCCGTTATCTTTAACGGTTATATGGCAGTAATTTTTTTCAGGCGATAGATTCTTATTTTGTAACTTACTGCCTTTTTCATTATTGCACCGGATTACTATATGTGATGGAATCGCAGGATTTGAAAATTTAAGTGCATTACTAATAAGGTTGTACATAAGCTGACGGAACTGAAAAGCAATAATATTGACCGGACATAAAACAACAGCTTCAATGATTGCGTTCCGTTCATTTACCGTATCTTTTAACTCGGTTTTTACTTCCTCTATAATAATATTTAGATCAGTTTTTTCAAAAGTGAGTTCTGTTGTACTAATACGGGAAAAAGCAAGTAAATCATCAATCAGTTGTTGCATTCTTCCTGCTGCCAATTGCATTCTTTTGAAATTATTTTTACCGTTTTCAGATAAGTTTTCATACTCATTTTCAAGAATAATAGTAACGAAGGTTTGAATTTTACGAAGCGGCTCTTGTAAATCATGACTGGAAATATAAGTGAATGCAAGTAGTTCTTTGTTGGCGATAATTAACTCCGCCGCTCTTTTTTCCTTTTCTTCATTTTGGAAAGCAAGCTCTTTGTTTGCAATTCCTAGCTCAGCCGCCCTATTTTCCTTTTCTTGGTTCTGAAAGGCTAGCTCCTTGTTTGCAATCCCTAATTCTGCGGCTCTTTTTTCCTTTTCTTCATTTTGGAAAGCAAGTTCTTTGTTTGCAATCCCTAACTCAGCTGCTCTTTTTTCCTTTTCTTCATTTTGGAAAGCAAGCTCATTGTTTGCAATACCTAACTCTGCCGCCCTTTTTTCCTTTTCATCATTTTGAAAAGCAAGTTCCTTGTTCGCAATTGTTAATTCTGCGGCTCTTTTTTCTTTTTCATCATTTTGAAAAACAAGTTCTTTGTTCGCTATAATTAATTCTTCTGCGCGTTTGCCTTTTTCTTCATCCTGGAATACAAGCTCTTTATTTGCAATCAGTAACTCCTTCGCTCTTTTTCCTTTCTCTTCGTCTTGGAACACAAGTTCTTCATTGGCAATGATTAACTCTTCTGCTCTTTTTCCTTTTTCTTTGTCCTGAAAAACAAGCTCTTTGTTGGCAATGGATAGCTCTTCTGCTCTTTTTCCTTTTTCTTTGTCCTGAAAAACAAGCTCTTTATTTGCAATGGATAATTCTTCTGCGCGTTTGCCTTTCTCCTCTATTAGGAATGCAAGTTCTTTTTTAGCAAAAGATAACTCTATAGAGAGTTTTTCAGTTTCAATTTTTTCTAAAGCAAGTTGGTTACTTATAATAAATAAATCATTATCCGTCGAGTTTTCAGTTGTATCCATTTTTATTTTTTACATTCAGCGCATTCAGGATTACTATCTTTTCAGCAATAAGAATACATTATTTTTGTACAGTGAGTACAAAATTTTCTCTTGCCGGTTGAGTAATGATTTCTTGAGATATAAGGGTGACAGTGTGTTGAATGATTTTTTTAAGTTGTGAAAATTCAGATGGTTTGCGCATGTAATATTGTGCTCCGTTCATGTAGAGTTGATCCACAACCTCTTGTACAAAAGAAGTTGAGAATATTATTACAGGAAGGGCTTTCAGCTTAGGGCTTTGTTTTATCTCCGATAAACATTCAAACCCGTTTTTTCGTGGCATATTCAGATCCAGAAACAAAACATCCGTAAGTTCGCTAGAATTTTCATCAAGATAAGCCATCAACTTTTCTCCATCCATAACAGTTTTCAGTAAGGTGGGAATCGTTAAGGATTCCAATGCCATGCTAAAAAAAGAGCGGTCATCCTTATCGTCATCCGCCAAAAGGATATTCAGTGGTTTGAATATCATGCGTTCAGGATATACTTTACAGGTCCATTAGAAAATATATTTTCTAATGCAATAGGAAGAGCATGGAGGATGATTTGTTTGAGTTGCCCGAAATCACTTGGCTTATGAATATAAATATGTCCTCCCTGTTTGAACACCAAGTTCTTCTTTTCTTCCGAATTGGAGGTCGAGAGGATAACCACCGGGAGGTCTTTCAGTTTACTGTTCGTTTTTATTTCAAGTAAACAATCCAACCCGTTTTTTCGTGGCATATTGATGTCGAGAAAAACTACATCAGGAAGGCTATCTGAATTTTCAAAAAGATAATTCATCAGTTGCTCTCCATCGTTTAAAGTCTTTAAGTTTGTAGAAACAGGCAATGCATCTAATGCATCACTAAAGAATTTACAATCATCAATATCATCATCGGCAAGTAAAATATTTAGATGTTTATCATTCATAATGCACTTATTTAGTGGATGGTAGTACAAGTGTTATATCTTACAGTCTATTGATTTTTTTTATCTATCACTTTTTTAAGAAAATGTTGGATTACAAATTTTAATTGACCAAAATCAGTAGACTTACGTATATATTCTTCTGCACCCATTTTAGAAAGGGTTTTAATTATATTCTGCTCATAATCCATATCTCTGGCAAATGAAGTAGAAAATACGCATACTGATAAAGCTTTCAATTTATCATTTTCTTTGATTTCTGATAAACACTCGAAACCGGTTTTGCGCGGCATACTCAGGTCCAGGAAAAGAATATCCGGAAGATTTTCTGAATTTATTTCTAAATAATCCATCAACTGTTCACCATCTTGTATCGAAGTAAGATGAGTTTCAATAGGTATTTCTCTTAATGCTTTTTCAAAGAAAAAGCGGTCGTCAATATCGTCTTCTGCCAGAAGTATATATAATGGGGTACTTAGAAGGTTAGTGCTCATAATAAAAAGACTTAGGTAAAATTCGAATAGATTTTTATAGATAAGGAATTATTAGTAATCCTGCATTTATAAAAAGAAGTTGAAAAAATTACATTCTCTCCATATACCATTTTAATTCCTTTTCCATTTTTTTATACCTGAAAATAGTGGTGATTATTTTTTGCAGGCGTAAAAATGCTGTTTCACTTTTTACCACATAGTCAAACGCCCTGTGATGCATACAGTTTATTGCAACATCAATACTATCCTGTGATGATAGCATAACAATGGGAATATCAGGATTATATGCTTTTATTTTATCTAAAGTCTCTATTCCGTTTATTGCATTTTTATCTATACCGTCCAAGTGATAATCTAGGATAATAACATCCGGATTGTGCAGTAAACTCTCAATGCAAAGTTCTCCTGTAGGATATGTTTCAATGATAAAATCGGCATGTTCCAGAAATTCAATTTCTAATAATTTTAAGAATACTGCATCATCATCTACTAAGAATATTTTAATTCTATCGTTTTTCATGGGTTGGATTTTTTTATTAAGTGAAATTCTTCTTCCAATTCTTGACATGCTTGTACACAAATTTTCTCCAGATGTAAAACCATTTCCAGTATTTCATCGGT
>CALMMI010000716.1 GCA_937868245.1 uncultured Ignavibacteria bacterium
GTTACTTCATAACTATACTCACCTGTTGTAACCCTATTGTGATTCATGTCTTTACCATCCCAAATGAATGAGTGCCGACCCGTAGTTGACCACCCCATTCTATAGGTACGTATAGTTGTATTGTTGTTGGAAATCGTAATCTCAACATCACCATCATCGGATTGCTGCCAACTGACAATATTTACATCGTCGAGCAAATTTGGGACAGTTGCTGCAAAAATATCATAACCGCCTTGATACCCCGGAATATCTATTCTTGTTGAGGAAAAATACAATGTGTTCCCGGTAATATTCGAGCAGATGAACCGTTCTGCATCCTCTGTATTAATCGGTTTTCCGAGATTTACAGGCTTCGACCAATTTCCCTTTGAATCACTACGGGAATAATAATAATCTGTTTTACCATAGTTAGGTTTATGTCCGTCGGAGGCAAAGAATAAAGTACTGTTATCCGCCGCAATATGGGGTGAATTTTCTACTTCCTCTGTGTTAATCTCTTTAGGGAGTGTTTTTGCTGCTTGCCATTCATCGGTTAGGGTATCATAATCAGAATACCAAATATTAAACCCCCTGCCAAATTCATCATTCGGTCTGTTTGAAGTAAAATACAAACGAAGGTTATCCGGAGAGATTGACGGTTGTGAATCCCAATAGTATGAGTTTACATTTCTGCCGATATTAACCACATTTTCAATAATTAGAGAATCCTTTTTAAAAGAAATATTGGCAACATAAATATCACAATCACCATTACCATCAATTCTATTACATCCTGTAAAATACAATCGCTTTTTATCTAGTGATATACACGCAGCACCTTCATGGAGAATGGTATTCAGGCGAATTTTCCCATTTTTCAGAGGTGGATCCGGATTAAATGGGGTAAAGAAAGCTGTATCTTGATTCGGTTTTTGGCTTGTAATCCATATATCATGGGATGGAATTCCCTCCTTCGTTAGTTGACTTCCTGTTCTGTCCGATACAAAAAACATTGTGCCGTCTGCGCTTATATAAGGTGCATAATCCATTGCCGGTGAATTGAATTCTTTGCCGAGGTTTATTACTTTGGCATTTTTGTATAATGGTTCAACTTGGGCATATATGTTTCCCGAAAAGAGACATACAACAATCGCGAGTAATGATATAATCTTCATAATTTCATTTTTTCTATTTTAGTAACAGTATCCCTTGTGTATCCTGCTCGCCGTTTACTTTAACTTCATAATAGTATTTGCCGGCAGGAACTCGTGTTTTCTTATTATCTTTCCCGTCCCATACAAAAGAATGCCTGCCGCTGCGTATCTGCCCCATTTGAAATGATCGTACTGTTTCATTTTCGTTGTCGATTGAAATTTCAACATCACCGTCTTCGGATTGCTGCCAGCTAACAAGATTTATTTCACCCAAAATACTAGGGACAGTTACCGAGAATATATCCAAACTCCCCTGACTTTCGGGAATATCTTTTCTTGCCGAGGAGATATAGAGTATATCACCTGTGATATTTGAACTTATAAATTGCTCATTACCTTCTGAGTTAATTGGTTTCCCAAGATTTACTGGTTTAGACCACTTCCCAGCTGAATCCATTCGTGAATAGAAGTAATCAGTACCACCATAGTTTGGTCTTTGCCCATCTGAAGCAAAAAACAATGTTTTGTTATCAGCTGCAATAAAAGGTGAATTTTCAACAGCACTTGTGTTAATTTCTTTCGGCAGAACTTTTGCTGGTTGCCACGTGTTACTTACCGTATCATAATCTGAATACCAAATGTCAAATACTGCTTTCTCGCCAGTCCACCCTTTAGTTGAACAAAAATACAACCGTTTGTTATCCGGAGAAATTGAAGGTTGCGACTCCCAATACTCAGAATTTATGTTTCGCCCTAAATTAAACACCCCCTGAATACCTATAGTATCATCTCTAAATACAAGGTTCGCTACATATATATCACAATCCCCAAATCCATAGCCACGGTTACAGGCAGTGAAGTACAACTTTTTCTTATCGAGTGATATACTTACCGCTCCTTCGTTCAAAGCTGAATTAAGTGCAAACTTCCCTTTATTTTCCGGTGGGTCGGGGTTAAACGGTTTAAAAAATGCAGTATCCTGATTTGGTTTTTTAAGTGCCATCCATATATCATGAGAAGCATCCTTATCTTTGTTAAGTTGACTACCTGTTCTGTTAGATACAAAGAAAATTGTTCCGTCTGAACTTAGGTATGGAGCATAGTCCAAATCAGGAGAATTGAATTCTTTTCCCATATTTACCACACGTGCATTTTTGTAGAGTGGCTCTACTTGGGCTTGTGCGTTTATTGTTAGTGTGCTTGTGATTAGGATAAGAAGTAGGGTTTTTAATTTCATGGTTTGAT
>CALMMI010000717.1 GCA_937868245.1 uncultured Ignavibacteria bacterium
GGATAATCTATAAAATCGAGGGTATTGATTTCGTTTTGTAAGTAAGTTAATATTAAAATGTTCTTGTAGATGATAGCAGAGTATCAATTTTACGTATGTTTGTAAAAAAGTCAGAATTTTTTGAATCTATAAGGAGAGTTACCATGAATCAGAGAAATACAATAGTACTGTCAACTCTCGGAATATTACTTGCCGTATATGGTACTATTGCAAAAGATTTAGCTCCTTTTAAAATTAAAGGGGATTATACAAGTTGTACTGTGAATACCTATTTATATAAATCCGCCAAGCTTGATATGAAATCAAAGCACAAAGAGTGCAAGGCAAAATATGACAGTGAAGGGAAAAAGACTGAAGAATTAAAATATACATCAGCAGGTGAATCAGGAATGAATAAGGTCTATAAATACGATACAAAAGATAAACTGATTAGCGAAGTTACATACCGAGCAGACGGCACAATTGATCAGAAGGAAACCTCAAAATATGATGCAAATGGTAATAGGGTTGAGTATATCTCATCTCAGTCGAATGGAAAACTTCAAATCAAGATTACCAATAAATACAATGCTAAAGGGAAGATTACTGAAGAGGTATGGTATAGTTCGGATGGTTTGGTATATACAAAAGAGACTTTTACGTACAGTGATAAAAACAATAAGATTGATAAGATTTTGTATAATGCAAAAGGTGGGATTGACAGAAAATCTAGTGCAAAGTTAGATGAAAAGGGGAATGTTGTCGAAGAACAATTCAATCATTCGGATACAACTCTTAACCTCAGACAGGTTTCAAATTACGATGAAAATGGAAATGAAATTGAGAGAGCTGAATACAAATTCGATAAAACATTGTATTCCAAAGAAACATATAAGTACGATTCAAATGGAAATAAAACTGAGGAAGTAGTGTATAATAAACTAAATGAGCCATTAGAAAGAACTGAGTACATTTACTCGAAATAAGTCTTTTTTTTACTTTGAAAGCAAACATACTTGTTTAATGGTATGAATTCTGAGTGAAAATTTGAAAAGATGATATGAATTGTGCTATTTTTGCCAATGAACTTGTTTGAATTGCTGACTCCTTTTTTCTTTAAGGTTTGTAAAGAATGTTTTCAAAGTCCATAACCATAGTTCTTACAATGCTTTTTATACTGTATTCCAACAGTATAAGTGTGGTATGGATGCTCTATTTTTATGAAAAAGAGGATATTATTCTTTATTTCTGTCCCTACGACAGCCAAAATGGAGGGGATGGTACTGCCTACATTCAACGTATGTTGGATGGTGATACTGCGGCTTCCCGATCTAAAAGTACTGCGCCACGTGTTCTCATTTCACAAGAAAGTACTGTTTATCTTCTTGTAGAACCGGAAATTCCGATTATACTCCCAAAATCACCGATTCTTTTCGGTGAATATCAACACACACTTCACCTTGGTTACTACCCCTCGGTATTTCGTCCCCCCTTATCGTAATTAAATAGTCTTTTTTCGATGTACTATCCTTTTTTTTTTCAAAAAAACTAAAGGGATGGTGTTGTTTGCCATGTTCGTGCTGATGCATTTCGGCAGGAAGGGCAGTATGTACTATTTATTTAAAATAATAATTGAAAGAAACTTCCTATGAAGATGTACTATAGTATTGTACTATTACTTTTAGCAGGATTTACAGGAGCGATGTCCCAAAACTCTATTGGAACCATTCGGGGACAAATGCGCTGGCGAAGAGGAAATACAAATGTTGGAGTTACAGCACAATTAATTGAGTCTTCTACTCACTCGTTAGTTCAGTCTGTAACTCTTGAAGATTCAGGAGTCTTCGTGTTCCGAAATGTTTCGTTTGCCGGATATAGAATTGATGTCTTACGGGATTCGGTTCTCATCGGACGTAAAAATGTAAGTGTAAGTTCAACTATTCCTGTAAATGTAGAGATAGATTCACTTCGTGAGTTTAATGCATCCACAGTTGAAGTTATTGCCGATGCAGAGAAACCATTTGCAGGAAGCTCCCACATGTTTTTTACAGCTGCAACTATCGCTGCAATGCCTCGAATCAGTCAGGCGAAAACTATCGAGACAATGCTGTTAAACTCCGGGTCGGTTGTACCGGATGAGGATGGTAGAATGCATGTTCGCGGAGAAGATGCCCAATTCCAATATATTATTGATGGAATCCCGGTAACAGGAAATATGACTCGAATTTATTCATCGCTATTCGATGCGGGTATAATCAAATCTGCTGATTTACAAACAGGAGGATTTAACGCTGAATATGGAATTGCTACGGCAGGAGTATTATCGATTACTACAAAATCGGGTTTCGATTCTCCATTTCAAGTTGGCGCATCTGCAGGTTATGGATCGTTTAATACAAAAGAAGCAGCATTGCAAGCGGGGGGAACAATCGGTGGGAAAAATGCACTGTTTGTAGCAGGAAGCATATCTATGACTGACAGATATTTGGATCCGATTTCGGGATTTGATGCAATTCATACGGACGGTGATAACAAGCATTTCTTCGGGAAATTTAACTCGATTCTCAGTAACTCGATTGACCTTTCAATTCTTGGAACAGTGAATACTACTACGTTTTCAATTCCGAATTTTACGGACAGCAGCAAACAAAATCAACAGCAGAAGCAAAATGATAACATGGTAGGTTTACGACTGAATATTGCACCTACTGACGATGCTTTATTAAGTATTGTTGGATACACAAGATTTGCAGAAGCAGAACTGACAAGCGGTGGACTTACTCGAATCGCTAACGATGCAGATAAGGCAAAAGCTATTTCAGAAAACGAGGAACTCTTTCTTGGAGCTACTCGCAAAAACACAGTTATCGGCGGTCAAGCAGAATACTCGTTTAAGAACCAATGGTTTGGAGTAGAAAGTAATGCCAAAGTTGGAATCGGAATGGAATCCTTCCCGCTCGAGGAGTATTTTACATTTGCATATGTGGATTCTCTGAAAACAAGTTTGAAACCTCCTTTTGAATTGACCCAAGAAAAAACCGGACAGCGGATGTCGGGCTATGTTCAGGATCAATTCCGCTCAGGAAAATGGTCTTTCAGTGCCGGAGTGAGATTTGATAACTATTCATTATTGGATGACGAAATGCAAATTTCACCCAGAGTAGGAATAGGCTATACTCTTACAGATGATCTCACCTTGCGATTTTCCTATAACAGGATATTTATGCAGGCACCAGTCGAGAATATTCTTGTTTCAAGTTCCGCAGAAGCACGGGTTCTTTCTACAGAGCAAGGGAGCCTTTCCAACCATGTAAAAGCTCAAAAATCTCATAATATAGAAATTGGTGCCGGCTGGAATGCGAATGAATTTCTTGATGTGGATGTTGTGGGGTATGGAAAGCTTGTGGAAGATTTCCTGGTTAAAGCGGAACTAGGAGTATCGGGGATTATCTTTCCCGTAAATCTTACGCAAGGATTTATCGGAGGTGGTGAAATTAACGCCAGATTACATAATTGGAATAATTTCAATGCAAGGCTTTCAGTTGGGGTGTGTGCCTCACTCGGATTAATACCGGAAGACGGTTCCTCAACTGTTTCCGGAGGCTTGTTAATCGGGGAGGAAGGGCATAATTACTCGCATCCTTTCAAGGGGGAGGAGTTTTTCCCTACGGAACATAATCAACTCGTAACCGCAGCTCTGAACATTAACTACTCGCTCACAGAATCCTTAGGCTTTACACTTGCATCTCATTTTGATATGGGGTTACCTTTTGATCTTGTTGATGCTAATGGTGTCGGATTAACCGAAGAAGAATCAAAAGCAGCACTTAAAGCCAAGGGATATAGCGATGAGGTAATCGATTTGCTTGATCTTTCAGTTGAGATGGAAGGTTCACCCGATAAATCAACAGCTCCACGTGCAACTTTTGATTTTGGGGCTTACTTCGATTGGAAGCCATTGCGTATAAGTGCAGCAATAACTAATATTCTGGACACTCCATTTCTCTATAAATTTGAATCTGCTCTTGGCGGTACACATTTCGGGTTGCCTCGTGCATTTTCAGTCAGGTTGGAATATCGATAATTATTCATTATCTACCCTTAGTTCTATTATCCATTTAGCTGAGAAATTTCAGCTAAATAGTGACTCTATTGTTTAA
>CALMMI010000718.1 GCA_937868245.1 uncultured Ignavibacteria bacterium
GCTGAGACTGAAGTTTTGACGAAACTGAAAAATCCCTGAAAAGGGATTTTTCGTTTGTAGAGTACTATCAAGACTTTGTAGATTCTCAAGAATGAGATTCTTGGGGATTTGGAGAGCTTTTTTAGGTTCACTAATGAAAACTACATTAATGGAAGAGCTAGATTGATTTTGGAAAATTCTCCCTGTTTGTGACGCTCATTTGTTTTATAGTATATGAGATAGAATGAATAAACAAAGGGGATAAAGTACAGGAATAAATTTTCTGTCAAAAAATTGAAAGTTCTGACAGAATTCAGTTTTTAACAAATTAATGTGAGAAGAATACCATCATAAAGATTACCAAACCCACTTATACTGAAGTGAAGTTACCTCAAAAAACCGTAAACCTTTTGCTAGGGATTTTAGCAAATTGCCCCTAATTTTTAAAAACCTACCCCTTACTGCCACTTGTAAGTCCAATGAAGCATAAATATTACAAAAGTGTTGAAATCGTGCGTTGAAATCGTGCGTTGAAATCGTGCGGTGGGCTTGTGGGATATATTTGTAGATAGTAATTTATATACTTTGGAGGAATACTTACCAGAGAATGTATATACTTACGTTGGTAAACCTTTACCTCAAAAATAAGATAAAACTATTTTACTCAAATAACTTAATAAGGAGTTCCATGAGAACAATATACAGTTTCTTTACTGTACTTGCATTGTATGCGCTCGTATCAATTGGTCAGCACACATGTGCACAAGTTCCACGCAGTTTTTCGATACAAGGTGTTATTACCGACTCAACATCGAAGACAATACCCGACGGTATATATACTATTACCCTTCGATTGTATGATAAGTTGATAGGAGGGAATACTATGTATAGCGAAGAATACACAACTCCTGTTTTCAAAGGGTTGTTTAACCTGAAATTAGGCTCTAAGACCCCTCTGCCTGCTGCAATTGTTTTCGATAAGCAGTATTACGTGGGGATAAGTTATAATAACAATAATGAGATAGCCCGTATTCCATTAACATCTGTTCCATATTCTGTTATGGCTGAAACAGTACCAGATGGGAGTATTACAACGAATAAAATTGCAGACGGAAGTATCACGTTGGATAAACTTTCTCCTGAGTTAAGAAATGATAAGAAGGGGAATGCCACCCTTGCGAATTCAGTAACAGGTACATATGCATACATAGGTGGCGGAGATCAGAACGTAGCATCCGGCAATTATTCCGCTATAATAGGTGGTTATACAAATAAAGCACAGGCAAACTATGCAACTGCTGCAGGCGGTAATACAAATACAGCGAATGCTGTGTATGCTACCGTAAGCGGCGGCTATACAAATACCGCAAGTGCTCAAAGCGCAACTGTAAGCGGCGGGGCAAGTAATCTTGCAAACGGTACTTATACTGTAGTTAGTGGCGGTTCTTCTAATAGGGCATCGGGACAATATTCAGCTGTCAGCAGTGGGTTAAGCAATACTGCGAGCGGTACATATAGTCATGTTGGTAGTGGAAGCAACAATTCAGCCAGCGGTAGTTATTCAAATGTGCTTGGCGGGTATTCAAATTCAATATCCGGTACGTATGGTTCAATAAATTCCGGATTTGATAATATAGTTGCAGGAGATTATTCAGTAGTCGCCGGAGGCAATGGCTTGATACTTAGTGGCGATGCTGATAGGTCATTCGGATTTTTAGCAAATGGCGGTTCACGTTCAATGACTATAAACGAGCAAAAAGTTGCAGTGTTTGGGAACACAGATTTATGGGTCGCAACTAACGACGGTACAACACGTTCATTAAAATTATTTAGCAATAACATGAATGCCGCGGGTTCGTATCCATCCACAGTAGCGAAGAATGTAGCTATAAAAGCACCTGATGCATTGGCAAATGACTATATATTAACATTGCCATCGGATGCAGGAAGCTCCGGACAAGCTCTAACTACAAACGGCAGCGGAGCATTAACCTGGTCAACCCCTGGTGCATCAGGTACTGCAGGCGGAGATTTAACAGGAACATATCCGAATCCGCAAATTGCATCGGGAGTAATAGTTAATTCAGATATTAATGCTTCTGCTGCTATAGATTATTCAAAATTGAATTTGAGTGGAAGTATCGTAAATTCGGATGTAAGCAGTTCAGCGGCTATAGCATATTCCAAATTAAACCTGGGTAGCAGTATAGTTAATGCAGATGTGAGCAGTTCGGCAGCGATAGCATATTCAAAGTTAAATTTGAGTGGAAGTATAGTTAATGCAGATGTGAGCAGTTCCGCAGCAATAGATTATTCAAAATTAGCACTTACGAACAGTATTTTAAATGGAGATTTAACTGCGAACTCAGTAACAACATCGAAAGTAGCCAACGGAACAGTAACAACCTCGAAGATGGCAGACAGTGCGATTTCAGGCTTGAAACTACTTACCTATGCAGTACAAACAAGACATATTAATGATAATGCTGTAAACGGAGCGAAAATAGCAATGGGATCGGACGCGACAGGTGATGTAATGTATTATGACGGTACAGATTATGTTCGCCTACCTGTTGGTAGTAACACAGATGTCCTTACAGTGTCGGGAGGTATTCCAGCATGGGGAGCAGCAGGAGCAACAGGAGCGGCAGGCGGAGATTTAACAGGAACATATCCAAATCCATCAATAGCAAATGATGCAGTAA
>CALMMI010000719.1 GCA_937868245.1 uncultured Ignavibacteria bacterium
AGTGTTGCTGATAACCGTACACGTGAACAATGGAGAATATCAGATTATTGGGCAGATGGCGGTGGTACTTTTACTCCACCGGGTAAATGGAATTATATTGCAGAAGGCTTAATCCGCAAAAACAATATGAACGAACTTAGAGCGGCAAGGACACTTGCACTTATGAATATGTCGAATATGGATGCAGGTATATGCTGTTGGGATGTTAAATATTTGTATTATGTTCCACGCCCATCACAAGTAGATCCAACAATTAAAACGGCTACGGGAGTTCCTAATTTCCCGTCGTACATGTCAGGTCATGCTACATTTAGCGGTGCAGCAAGTACGGTTCTTGGATATATTTTCCCAAGCGAAGCAGCATCTTTAAGAGCTCAGGCAGATGAAGCAGCTTTATCAAGATTACTCGGCGGAATCCATTACCGTTTTGATAATGAAATCGGTTTAACATGCGGTAAAAATATCGGATCTCATGCCGTTACGCTTGGTCAAGCAGATGGATCAAAGTAATCTGTTTTACATATATAATAACAGAGGGATGAAGGAATCAACGAGGACTTCATCCCTTTTTTACAAGTCTATAAATTCACTTCCAATTCTTCTACAATTATGCAAAAGAAATTACTTTTTTTCTTAGGTGTGTTAATCCTACTAATATTTGAAATTCTAAGAGTTTACCTAATCATGCCCTTGCCAGGAAGTCAACAGTCGAGTATGGTGGGGTTTGCGTATTTTATCGGTCAGTATATATGGGGAATAAGGATAATCGGAATTCTACTGCTTGTTCCGTTCTTAAGAAATGGGTTTTCCAAAACGAAAATATGGGGTAAAATCGGGTTTATCCTTCCTCTTCTTTTGTATTGTTTGGTTTTCTACGCCACTAATTTTATGATGCTTGCTGAAAAAATGTTTCTTGTCGTGAACAATAAACTCATGTTTCCGGCATCTCAAAATAAGGTAGGTGAAGACCGTTTGATAATTGGAGTAGATTATAAGGGGCAGACAAGAGCATACCCAATAGGAATTATCGGATACCATCATCAGGTTACGGATACTATTAGCGGTGAACCTATCTTTGTAACCTATTGTACAGTATGCCGTACAGGCAGAGTATATAGTCCGATTATTAATGGAAAACAAGAGAGTTTTCGTTTAGTAGGGATGGATAGATTTAATGCAATGTTCGAGGATCAAACAACCAAAAGTTGGTGGCAACAGGCAACAGGAGTTGCTGTTGCAGGTCCGTTAAAGGGCAGTATGATGAAAGAAATATTCAGTTCACAGATGAAGCTCTCAGAGTGGATTGCATTGCACCCGGAAACACTTGTTCTGCAACCTGACCCTGATTTTAATGAGAATTATGAAAATCTTAAGAATTACGATATAGGCAAAGGCAGAAACCACTTAACAAGTAAAAGTATTTCCTTATGGCAACCAAAATCGTGGGTCGTAGGTGTTATTCTTCCGAATCAATCGATAGCTGTGGATTGGAATCAACTGCAAAAAAGCAAATTTTTATCAGATAATAACTTTTCATTAGTACTTTTACCAGATGGAAGTGGTTTCTATGCTTTCAATAACAAAGTAGAAAATCAAATGATGTCATTCACTTTCGATTCAAACACCGGCTTGATGACCGATACCCAAACCCAATCCAAATGGAATTCTGAAGGGGAGTGTATTGAAGGGAAAATGAAAGGAAAATTCCTACAAAAACTTCCTGCATATCAGGAGTTTTGGCATTCCTGGCAAACATTCCACCCGGATACTAAGAGATTTGGA
>CALMMI010000720.1 GCA_937868245.1 uncultured Ignavibacteria bacterium
ATAAAAACACTATTCTTCATTCCATACTTCAATTATCGGGCAAGTCCTTTAAGAATAATCACTTGGCTTGCTTGCCATTCAGCTGCTCTTTTTGTTCCTCCGTCAACACCTTTGTATTTTGTTCCAACCCATGTATGCGGTTGAATTGCAAGTGCAAAGGTGTTAGGGATACCAGTTAAATCAGAAATATCTTGCAAAGCACCATATTCCCATGAACCAAATTTAGAGCTTTCAGGAATACCTGTCGATGTATTGCAGTTATAAGTGTCTTTATCTGTAGCAGTACGGTGGTGGTCAAGTTCAAAAACAATTTTAACTTCCTTAGATGCTAAATTATATTGATAGATATAGGCATCGTGTTTTTCATCACCATAACCATTAGGGTCTTCCTGAACATATACGTAGTTAGTTGTGACTGTAATATTATCAGGGTTTTGGAATTTTTGTGCTGGTCCGGTTCTATCATCACCATCCATAATTACTTCGATTTTACCTGTAAGTGGATTCGCTGCATCCAAGTTCAAATGATATACTCGACCGTATTTTGTACGGGATTTGTCAGCATTTGCACTTACGTAATCCTGTCCTGTAACGGTAAAATATACATCACGACCGCTTCCCCCCTTGCGATAATCCACATCTTCAACACGACCGAATTTTATTGCCTTATTCACATCAACAAGTGCATTAATTTCTTTACCGGAAAGAGTTGATTGATTGTCAATTTTAACAAATTCAACATCATACATAGTTCCGATTGTCATATCGGTTTCTTTTTGATTTTGGTCTTTACGGCGTAACATATATAATGAACCACCGGATAAATCACCAACTGTATTACTTACATACAATGCAACCTGTCCGCCGCTTACACCGGAATCATCATCAGTTAATACAATAACAGTCTTGCCTGTATAAGCTGTTTTAGGGAGCGGGAGAGCATTTTCTGCACTCCAACGTCCGAAAGCAGGAAGTTCGCGAGACATTGATGCATTGCTTGCAGGATCAAGCGGGTTGATTGCATGGGTGCGGGATTCTTCACCACTTTCACCGCATGTTAGGAATGTTGGACCAAAACCATGCTCTTCCGGGGTAGCCATTGTAGCAGAGCATAAACGCCATGTACCGCCGTCAGAATTGAGGATGTACTCACCTTTGACCGGTTTTAAGGTCTTATCAAATGTTACACGCGATACGGAATAATTGTCTTCATGATTAAGAATCATCGAAAACCCGCCATCACTATTTTTCAACCACCCCATTCCGTCTGCCGAACCACCAAATGTAAAATTTGGAGAATCAGTAAGTTTATCATCGCTTCCGATAAGGGAGAAGACTTCCACTGATTCGAAGCCCGACATTTTTTTAACAAGTGCCGGAGTAGCTGAATGATTTTTCAATTCAACTGTCGGGGTTGAAGGAGTGGACACCTCATCCTTACACCCGTTAAAACCAAATGCCAGCACTGCTAATGAAGCAATCAAAGTAGAATATTTAAACATCATTTTCTCTCGTAAAAGTAAAAAAATACTAATTATGAGTACAAAATTACGGTTTGGATGTTACCTCTGTTTTACGGCATTGATAACAACATATTACTACATATTATTTAATTGTTACACGTTTTACCATCCGGTAACAGTCCTCTTTCGAAATTACAAAACAAAAGCCGTTAACACTATACTTAATAACGATATAAGTATAGTGCTAACGGCTGGTATCCGGATTAACTTTGCGGACTTTACTCCTACTCCTTATGCTTCATATCCCAAATTAGGACTTAACCATCGCTCTGTTTCTTGGATAGTCATCCCCTTACGACGGGCGTAATCTTCCACTTGGTCACGTCCGATTTTTCCTACCGGAAAATACTTTGACGCCGGATGTGAGAAATACCATCCGCTTACGGCTGCAGCAGGATACATTGCGTAATTTTCAGTAAGGGTAATTCCAGCATTTTTCTCTACGTCTAATAAGGCAAAGAGTTTTTTCTTTTCAGTGTGGTCAGGACATGCTGGATAACCGGGGGCAGGACGTATACCTTGATATTTTTCCTCTATAAGCCCTTGGTTATCTAATGTTTCATCTGTAGCATATCCCCAAAGTTCTGTGCGTACAATGAAATGCAACCATTCTGCAGCAGCTTCTGCAAGGCGGTCAGCAATTGCTTTTGCCATGATTGCGCTATAATCATCATGGTCTAGTTCATATTCTTTTACGATTGATTCCAAGCCGATTCCGGCTGTAACTGCGAATGCTCCGATATAATCTTCACCAGCTTCTTTTGGTGCAATAAAATCAGACAAACACAGATTGGGAGTGCCTGGTGATTTTTGAGATTGCTGACGCAAGAAATAGAGCATTATCGTTCCATTGTCGGTAATTAGTTCTACATCATCATCACCAATTCGATTAGCAGGGAACAATCCACATACTGCTTTTGCAGTGAGTGATTTCTCTTGAATGATTTTATCTAAGATAGCGTTAGCATCATTGAATATACGCCTTGCTTCTTCTCCAACTGTTGTATCATTAAAGATTGCAGGATACTTACCACGTAATTCCCATGACATGAAGAAGGGAGTCCAGTCGATAAATTCGCGGAGTGTTTCGAGGGGGATGTCGTTGTATATAGTAATGCCTGGTTTGTTTGGTTTTATCATTTTTTTTCGAGCGTAAAGTAATCCCCTCGTTCCCCTTTAACAAGGGGATGACGTAGGTGTCTTTATTCATTTTGTAGTTTAAATTATCTTGTCTCCCCCTTTATAAAGAGGGATTAAGTGGGATTTCGGCGTTTGCTGATTTACAAATTCATCCGATAGATTAAATCTATATCATGCCGCTACCATCGAAAACAACTCCAGTTTATTACGGCGAGCTGCATCAATAGTCAACAAATTCTTCTCAACAGAACGGTTTGCATAATCCTTCCGTACCTTATCGTATTCTTTCTTAAATTGTTCCCCAAAACTATCCTTCGTTTCAGGACTAATAAGACTTCCCGCCACAGGTACAGCACGCGAAGCATCCAACACATGGATAACTGTTCCTGAATATTGGGGAGCAATCTTAACAGCAGTGTGAACACGTGAAGTAGTAGCCCCGCCAATCAATAACGGCTTAATAAATTTCAATCGTTCCATCTCTTTGGCAACGTGTACCATTTCATCAAGTGATGGTGTGATTAACCCCGAAAGCCCTATAATATCTACATTCTCGGCAATTGCCATTTGCAAGATTCTTTCAGCCGAAACCATCACGCCCATGTCAATCACTCGGTAATTATTACAGCCGAGCACAACCCCCACGATATTTTTCCCAATATCATGAACATCGCCCTTTACAGTTGCAAGAAGTACAGTTCCATTATTCTTACTCTCATCACCGATTAACGCCTTCTCTGCTTCCATAAAAGGCATAAGATATGCGACTGCCTTTTTCATAACGCGTGCAGACTTAACCACTTGCGGCAAGAACATTTTTCCTGCACCGAATAAATCACCGACAACACTCATTCCATCCATCAGCGGACCTTCAATCACATGAAGAGGACGGTCATAAAGCAAACGTGCTTCCTCAGTATCAATATCAATAAACTCAGTAATACCCTTAACAAGAGAATGTTTAAGCCGTTCCTGTACGGATTCGTTTCGCCATGCTTCAGCTTCTTTAGCGGTAACAGCAGTTTTACCTTTTGATTTAAGCATCTCGGCATATTCCACTAATCGCTCAGTAGAATCCTGACGACGATTTAAAATCACATCTTCCACCAACTCTAAAAGGTCTTTAGGAACTTCATCGTAAATATCAATTTGCCCTGCATTCACAATCCCCATGTCCATACCAACTTGGATTGCATGATAGAGGAAAGCTGAGTGCATTGCACGCCGTACAGGTTCATTTCCACGGAAAGAAAACGAAAGATTACTTACACCACCCGAAACCTTAGCTCCCGGAAGATTCTGTTTAATCCACCGTGTTGCATTGATAAAATCCACACCATAGTTATTATGCTCTTCGAGTCCGGTGGCAATTGCAAAGATATTTGGGTCGAAGATAATATCCTGGGGAGCAAATCCTACTTTATCTATAAGTAGATGGTACGCACGTTCACAAATTTTCGTTTTTCGCTCGAATGTATCTGCCTGACCTTGCTCATCGAATGCCATGACAATTGCAGCAGCTCCATATTCAAGAACCTTGCGAGCTTGCTCAAGGAATTTCTCTTCGCCTTCTTTGAGGGAAATGGAGTTAACGATAGATTTACCCTGCACACATTGCAAGCCCGCTTCAATAACCGTCCATTTGGAGGAATCAATCATAATCGGTACTTTGGCAATATCCGGTTCGGAGGCAATCAGATTCAGAAATTTTACCATTGCGGCTTCCGAATCCAACATCCCTTCATCCATATTCACGTCTATTATCTGTGCGCCGCTCTCTACCTGCTGACGTGCAACGGTTAGTGCCTCTTCATAATTGTTTTCTTTAATCAGTTTTGCAAACTTTGCAGACCCTGTCACATTAGTACGTTCGCCTATATTGACAAAATTTGTTTCCGGGCGGATTTCAAACGGCTCCAAACCCGAAAGACGCATAAGAGGTTCGCGCTCAGGAATTTCACGCGGCTTGAACTGTTTCACTTTCTGTGCAATTGCTGCAATATGATCTGGTGTTGAACCGCAGCACCCACCAACAAAATTCACAAACCCTGCTTCAGCGAATTCACTGATAATACTCGACATAATTTCAGGACTTTGGTCATACCCGCCCATTTCATTTGGAAGTCCTGCATTAGGATACACGCTCACAAGGCACGTTGCAACCCTGCTTAATTCTTCCACAAACGGGCGCATCTGTTCTGCACCAAGTGAGCAATTCAACCCAACCGAAAGTAAGTTCGGACAATGAACAACTGAATTCCAAAATGCTTCGGTAGTCTGACCTGATAATGTTCTTCCGGACATATCAACGATTGTACCCGAAATCATGACAGGAAGCTGTTTCTTATTATTATGGAAATACTCCGATACGGCGAAGATTGCCGCTTTAGCTGTAAGAGTGTCGGTAATAGTTTCTATGAGCAGAAGGTCAGCCCCACCATCCACCAATCCTCGTACTTGTTCTGAATATGCTTTTACCATTTCATCCCAAGTGATAGCACGGTAGCCTGCATTGTTAATATCAGGAGAAAGTGAAAGCATCTTTGTAGTCGGTCCCATCGCTCCTGCAACGAATCTTGGTTTATCGGGTGTTTTGGCTGTATATTCTGTTGCGGCTTGTTTGGCGAGCTTTGCTGATGCGAAGTTAATATCATATACAAGATTTTCGAGGTCATAATCTTGTTGTGAAACTGATGTTGCACTAAACGTATTGGTCTCGATAATATCCGCCCCCGCCTCCAAATACTCACGGTGAATATCCAAAATAATTTCGGGTTGGGTAAGCGAAAGCAAATCGTTATCACCACGAAGCGGGTGACCATGCGAAGCCAAATCATGGCGACACGCAGCAGAGTGAATCCCGCGGAATTCATCTTCACCTAGGGGATGTCGTTGAATCATCGTACCCATTGCGCCGTCGAGGATTAGGATACGTTGTTTTAGGAGGTTTTGTAGTTGCTGGAAGGTTGTGTTCATTCTTAATTTTATTCTACTGATTCTTCAAGTTTAATTTATATCTAATCCTAAATTATCTCATGCTTCAACTAATGACGCAGAATTCTTGTTTTCTATATATTCACGAAGAAAATTCGGACAGAAGTCATATCCATTTTCCCAAGCCAAGCCGTTAAATTCATTGATAAATAATCGGTTGAAAAAAGAGACATCACGAAGGTCTTCTGATATTCCGCCTCTAATAAAAGGGACAATATCCACAACGTCCGAAAAACCATCGGCGAATGTTACACGAACACGATAATTGGGCAATGGTTCAGCTGAAATTAGTTTTTCCATAATTACTCCAAAGGTTTTATTTTTAGTAGCTCTCTGCCTTCTCTTGCCAATTGCCATTCTTCTAAAAGTTCCTCACGGTGTTCTGAAGCCCATTCAAGAACTAACGCAATAGCTCTGCGTGGTAATTCTCCTGCAAGAATCTCAAGTGTTTTAATATCGAATTCAGCTTCGTACTCTTGATACTTTGCATGGAAATGAGGCGGATTGTGTTCATTATAGAACATTGCGATTACAATTCCGAAAAAACGACTAATTTCAGGCATAACATACCTTGTTCATAATAAAATCACATCAACGTTACTATTCATTTCAGATGACTTTAAATCTTACATTAAGATTGGACGGCTCTAATATTTCCAGATTGTTCTTTAATAATCAGCTTTTTACTTCTCACCCCACCCACAAACGCAAAAAGACGCTTTGAAGCAAAGCGTCTTTTACAAATTTTCTGATTACAAACAAACCGATACGATTAGCGAACTTCTTTGTGAATCGTGTGTCGACGCAGGAATGGATTGTATTTTTTGAGTTCAATCCGTTGTGGCGTGTTTTGTTTGTTTTTCATTGATGTGTACCGTGAAGCAGGTTTGCCTTCTTTTTTTGCTTCTGTACATTCGAGCGTTATGATAACGCGTGCGCCTTTTTTTGCCATTGGGATTCGCCTTGATTAGATATTCAAATTAGTATGAACTACAAAAATACGATTCTTTCT
>CALMMI010000721.1 GCA_937868245.1 uncultured Ignavibacteria bacterium
ATCAGATTTAGTGACTGCTTGTGCAAACACCCTAACATTCGGCTCACTTGTTTGAAGCTGAGTACCTTCGCTGCTCACAAAGTATTTGGTAAGAATATCCGCCTGAAAATATACTTTCCCTTCGTAAATATCTTGTTCGGACGAGAAGGTTGCGGAAAGACGTTTTAATCGTTCACGCCATGCTGCCGTATCAACAATGAATGTTGCGGCAGGTTCGCTAAACTGAGCAGGACGTTCGAATGAAAAATCTGCCGAAGAGTCTTCTTCTTTTACTTTAACAGCTTTGTTTGTAAGTACTTTGCCGTACCGTTCAACAGCTTTTTTGAACTGACGGTCGGTATTTGCCCAAATTACAGAACGAAGAGTTTGTTCATCATCCGAGAATGGCAGTTCCACTCCCCGACCTGAGCCTCCAAATTCAAATCTGCTGCCTCTCATTATATGCGTATTATCAACTTTGTAATCGCCAACGCGAAGGTCAATATCCAAAATCCTATTTTTAGGAGCTTCATCAAGTTCGATACGTCCGAACGATGCAGAAATACGAACAGTTTGGGTTTCGGTAACACTGTACGATAGAAAATAGGGTGGTGTTTTTTGTGTCTGGAGGTCTTTCATCGTGCGGTTTAATTCAGCTTTCAGTGCTCGCATTACCGGGGTCTCTTGGGCTTGTACAGTAAACGTACCGATAAATAAGCCAAAGACAAAGAGGATATATTTCATAAGTTGGGATGATGTAATAACGAGAATTGTTTTAATTAGAATTTCTGCTTTGGTATTGGGGATAGGAATACTATTCCAAATACCGCTTGTCGGTTACCTTCAAATCACTGTCGAGGGTGTATAAAATCGGTCTTCCGGTTGGGATATTCAGCTCAAGAATTTCTTCTTTTGTGAGTTTATCCAGCTCAGCAACTAATGCACGAAGGGAATTACCGTGTGCAGTTACCATTACATTTTTACCTTCCAGAAGTTTAGGAATAATATGCTCGTGGAAATAGGGAAGCACTCGTTCCTGGGTCATTTTAAGAGATTCGCCATTTGGAGGTGGAACATCATAGCTGCGTCTCCATGTTTTAAGCTGATCTGTGCCGTACTGGCGACCGATGTCATCCTTGTTTAATCCTTGTAAGTCGCCGTAGTGGCGTTCGTTAAGTGCCTGATTGCGTTCTGTGGGTATATCGGATTTATGAGCTGTTTTTAATGCGATTTCCGCGGTTCGGATTGCCCGTTTGAGAACGGAGGTAAAAAGAAAATCAATTGGGAAGGGAGCAATAAGTTCACCTGCATGAACGGCTTCTGTTTCCCCTTTAGGAGATAAATCCACATCTACCCAACCTGTAAAACGATTTTCAAGATTCCATGCCGACTCTCCGTGACGGAGCAAAATAAGATATGCCATTGTAATGTAATTTTCGGGATAAATAATTGAAAGAGTTATTTTTTACTTCGGTTGACAAAGTTCCATCAACACCCCGCCGGTTGACTTAGTATGCAAGAAAGCTATAAGCATTTCATGAGCACCTTCTCGTGGCTCGGGATTTATTAGTTGTATGCCTTCTTTGTTCAAGCGGGAAAGTTCAGTACCGACGTCATCAGATCTAAATGCCACATGATGAATCCCCTCACCACGTTTTTCGAGAAATTTAGAAATGGGCGAGTCCGGCGAGGTTGGAGCTGTAAGCTCGATAAGCACATCACCTATGCTGAAAGAAGCAATCTGAACCATTTGTTCAGCTACTGTTTCCGTATGGAACGTTTCTATACCAAAAATCTTTTTATATAATTCTTTGCTTACTTCCAAATCCCGGACAGCAATTCCGATATGGTTTAAGGATGTTATCATTGGTGAGTTTGTACTTTTAGTTATATGGATTATTGAAGTAGAAATTAAACTATTGTATTCAAACGTTGCATGTAATAATGTTCTTCTGCACGTACTAATTCCTCGGCGGTATTAATGCCTTGAAACTCTAAAGAGTTTTGCGCTCTGATTGCACTGATGCTCATCCCTTTCCGGCGTATAAGCTCAACAATATCTGTTAGATAATATTCACCCTGGGCATTGGAATTGGAGATTTCTTTCAAAACTGCGAAAAGGGTTACCGCTTTAACAACAAAAATACCGGTGTTGATTTCCGTAATGAGCTTTTGTTCTTCCGTAGCATCCTTTTCTTCAACTATTTTCATAAACTCGCCCACAGGAGAGCGGACAATCCTTCCGTACCCCTTTGGATTGGGATTGATTGCTGAAAGTACACATCCGGACAGCATTCCTCTGTAACGCTGGTGTTCCTCTACAAAGCTATCTAAAGTTTCTGCTTGCAGGAGCGGAGTATCTCCGGTAATAATAAGAACATCACCAAAAAAATTTGATAAAGCGGGTTCAGCCATTTTTACGGCATGACCGGTTCCAAGTTGTTCGGCTTGCTCAATGCAATCTGCCCATGGGAATTCTTCCTTCACATACGCGATAACACTTTATTTTTGGTGACCAACAATAACAAGCGTTTTAGAAGGATGGAGGAGTGTTACTTGCGCCAGTACATGACCAATCAATGGTTTCCCTGCAAGGGAAGCCATCACCTTCGGGAGGTCGGGATTGTTCATTCTTTTGCCTTTCCCGGCAGCCAGGATAATACAAGCAAGTTCACTCATGCGTTTATGGGGCATTGATAGTAGGTTTTATTCAGTGGCAAATATGGTGTTTGCTTCTACGGCAAACTGTTTATCAACTATATTATTATGTTCATCCACTAATACAACTGTCGGTTTGTGCTTAATAGCTTCCTCTTCCGTCATATTTGCGTAGCTGATGATAATGATACGATCGCCAACAGCACCTCGCCGTGCAGCCGCACCGTTCAGGCAAATTGTTCTGCTGCCTCGTTCACCTGCAATCAGATATGTTTCGATTCGTTCGCCGTTATTAATATTAACGATAGAAATCTTTTCGTACGTAAGCATATTGGCAGCTTCCATAAGCTCTTCGTCCACAGTCAAACTGCCTTCGTAATTGAGATCTGCCTGCGTGATGCTCGCACGATGGATTTTTGATTTGAACATAATCCGTTCCATAGTTTTTCCCTTGAAAGAATGGGTATTGTTGTCTTTTAGTAATCTTGGTAATTCAAGAGACGTAAACAGTGCGTTTCTATCGTTTTTTTACAAAATTACCACAATTTTAGTAAAAAAGAATATAGTTTGGCTTTCTAAAACGTTCTTATGTCTAAATCATTCCGGTTTATCCGATAACTTATCGGTAAAACAGACTTTAACTAAAAGGATTTACGAATTAACTCCATCCTGTTTTATACTAGATGAGAATTACTGAACACCCGGCAGTTGGAACAATACTTCAATGGTTTCAAAATTAGTAATTAATGCTATGCCAATCATTACTGCTAAAATTAATACATGTCCTCCGTATAGCTGCATAATTCCTAAGAATTGTGTATTTTTACGGAATTACGTTAAAAAGACACAGACCAAATGATTGTTACTGACGAAGCAATAATTCTTCATTCGAGGAAATTCAGCGAAACAAGTAAAATCCTGACTGTATATTCTTTGCAGTTCGGTAAAATGTCGTTGATTGCAAAAGGAGCTCGAAATCCGAAAAGTAAATTTGGTGCGTCGCTCGAAGCACTTAATCACAGTACGCTTACAATCTATAAAAAGTCGCAACGGGATTTGCATTTGCTTTCCAAAGCAGAAACTACAGTACCACTTCGCCGTCTTGCCGAGGACTATGACCGTTTAACGATTGGCTTGGCAATTGCTGAATTAGTTTCCGTTACCCAAGAACTTGAGGAAGTGAATGCGGCTATATTTAAACTCCTTGCGTCATCTTTGGAGCTTCTAAATTCTGCCACAGGAAACGAATATGCTTTGCTTGTTGCTTTTCAGATTCACCTTGCAGGCATCATGGGGTTTGCACCTAATTTCCTGATTTGTTATGAAACTGGTGAACGGGTAATTCCAAATGACAAAGGGGAGTTCGTTTTTTCAATTACAGACGGCAGTGTGATGAGCCGGGAAATCGGACAGTATAGAGAAGGGTTTCGATTCGAGCCGCAAACATTATATGTATTGCAATGTATTTCTGAATGTTCCCTTGGTGAAACACTCAGTATCGAGCTTAACGAACAACAAAAATCGCATATACATGATTTTTTTGCACAATATTTTGGCTTCCATCTCGACAAGAGATTTCACTATCGAACTTCCAAGCTGATTTTACAACAATAGATTGGTTGAAACATGTCCCACACAAGACTGATTGAATGATATTTGATTTATTTTTTACTTTGTCTCTGATTCTTTTAAATGGTTTTTTCGTTGCGGCGGAATTTGCCATTGTAAAAGTGCGTATTTCTCAAATCGAGATGCTCTCAAGGTCGGGGAATCGATTTGCTGTTACTGCAAAACATATTATTGAGCATCTTGATTCCTATCTTTCAGCTACTCAAGTTGGTATTACACTTGCAAGCTTAGGGTTGGGATGGGTAGGTGAGCCTGTTGTTGCAGAAATAATATCTGCAGGTATGTCGGTAATTGGTTTTCATCTTTCAATAATAATTACACATCAAATTTCATTTGTAATTGCATTCCTGCTTATTTCTACATTTCACATAATTTTGGGTGAGCTTGCTCCAAAATCAATCGCAATTCAATACTCCGAAACTGTTGCGTTGGCGGTTGCACTTCCTCTTCGAGGGTTTTATATTGTCTTTAAACCCTTTATTTGGAGTCTGAATCGTCTTTCTACCATGCTTTTGGGACTTGTAGGGTTGAAAATAAGCAGAGAAGAGGAACTCCATAGCGCAGCCGAATTACGGTACCTATTGGAAGAAAGTTCTAAAGTGGGTGTGCTTGAATCCGATGAGCATGAACTGCTCGAAAATGTATTTGAATTTCGTGAAACTACCGCGAATCAAATCATGGTACCGCGACGCAAGATTATTGGGTTGGAAATATCGATGCCCGGGAACAGTATCATCGAAAAAGTAATGGAAGAAGGGTACTCGCGAATGCCTGTCTATCGTGATACAATTGATACTATTATCGGTGTGGTATATGCAAAAGATTTGGTAACAATGATGAATCACAGGGATTTGATTTTGCTTCAAGATATTTTGAGACCTGCTTTTTTTGTACAGGAAACAGAAAAGATAAGCAAGCTGATGCGTGACATGCAAACAAGAAGAGCACACATGGCAATCGTCCTTGATGAGTTTGGCGGGACAGGAGGGATAGTAACCTTCGAGGATATAATGGAGGAATTGGTCGGGGAAATCCAAGATGAATACGACGACGAAATTTCCATTGTAGAAAAACGGGGAGATGAATGGTTTGTTCGTGCGAGCGCACCTATTGCCGATGTGAATGAATACCTCCCTACACCATTACCGGAAGATGGAGAATACGAAACAATCGGAGGCTGGATCAACCAGGCGGCAGGGCGTATCCCTGAATTAAACGAAGTTATTAGTACAGATGGCTACGAGTGTACAATTATCCAACGTTCAAAAAGAAGTGTGGAATCAGTCAAGTTACGGTTGATTGAAGTCCCAACTGAGGAGAAGCAATAGAGTACTGCACATTACTTTGTGTTCTTTTGAACCTTTTGTGGTTTCTCTTTTGTTGCAATGAATATAGCTTTGTAAGAGTTATACCACAAAAATTGTAAGAGAACTAATATTCTTAATAATCAATCATAATTTTTTGTCTCATGTTACTTATGGTTTAACAATGAATACTCCAGAATTTCCATATCGAATCTTACTGTATTATAAATATGTTGCAATTGATAATCCTGAACTCTTTGCTAAAGAACATCTGGATTATTGCAAAAGTCTTGGCGTAAAAGGCAGGATATTAATTGCTACTGAAGGCATCAACGGCACTTTGTCCGGCACAATAGAGCAGACGGATGCATATATGAAACATTTATGCTCGGATGAACGGTTTGCTGATATAGTGTTTAAAGTTGACGAGGCAGAAGGGCACGCATTCAGTAAGATTTTTGTTCGCCCGAAAGCCGAACTGGTTACTTTCAGATTGAATTATGAGCTTAACCCGAACGAAATTACCGGGCATTACCTGGAGCCGATAGAGTTTTATAAAGCAATGATAGAAGAAGATGTGGTAATTGTAGATGCACGTACGGATTACGAATACGATTTGGGGCATTTCAGAAATGCAATTCGTCCTCCAATAGGGTCTTTCAAGGAGTTTCCTGAATGGGTACGGGAGAATTTAGGGGCATTTAAGGAGAGGAAAGTCCTAACCTACTGTACAGGGGGCATACGTTGTGAAAAATTTACGGGATTGCTTCTTAAAGAAGGCTTCAAGGATGTGTATCAATTACATGGCGGAATCGTTACCTATGGCAAGGATGAACAGGTAAAGGGAAGACTATTCGACGGGAAATGTTATGTGTTCGACGAGCGTATTTCAGTTCCGATTAACCATACCGAGGAAGATATGATTGTATCGGAATGTTTGCATTGCGGTACTAAATCCGACAGATATATCAATTGTGCAAATATGTACTGCAATAAGCAATTTTTCTGCTGTCCTGAATGCGAGGAAACCCACCAGCATTCATGTTCGGATGAATGCAAGACTGTTGAGCATCGTAAAATGGCAATAGTGTAAATAAATACGTAGCGTAACTTGTATTTAAGACCTTGGAGGTTTCCGTAAACCTCCAAGGTCTTTTTTTTATCCTTTAGGCGGGTATGTTTTTACAGATGTAGAAACCCTTCTCCACAAAAGCCCTCCATCAACGCTCGATGCTTCCAAATCTAACTTGAATTCACCCATAAAGCGATAATGATTACCTCCCGATGGATCTTTGAATTGAGGAAAAACTAACCGCGTAAATAGACCTTGTTTCATCACTTTATCAAAATAGGGCTGCCGTTTTTCAGGTACGCTGTCAATTTCAAGAATTTCTGTTCCATCATCCGAGATTTGGTTGTTCATTTTTGCATTAGAGTAGAACTTCGGGAACCAAATACTTTTTCCTTCTTCCATCGGGTGCTTCACTTCACCTTTTTGATTCCCCTGGTAGTTATGACCAAAACAGTTTGCTACGAGGTGTGAGTACTTGAACGTTACATTGTCGTTAATACTGATTGAACCTTTTGCG
>CALMMI010000722.1 GCA_937868245.1 uncultured Ignavibacteria bacterium
AGGGGGAGAGAAAGAGGTGGAGCGTTAAGTCATTATAGAATCCAGCCCTCCGTCATCCCCTTGTCAAAGGGGACCGAGGGGATTTCCTGCGCCTGCACGATTGCAGTACATACTCCATAAAAATTCTGCGTTACATCAACATTTGAGAACCTTAACACAGTAAGTCCATATCCACTTAGAATATCAGTTCTCGCTTGGTCGTATTCCTTGCCATCATCAGAATAGTGTTGAGAACCATCAAGCTCTATGACTAATTTAAAAGATGAACAAAAGAAATCAACAATGAAATGATCAATTGGTTTTTGACGAAGCCATGTTTCTTCACGGGTGCGTAGAAATTGCCATAATTTCCTTTCAGCATCAGTTGGATATTTTCTTAACTCACGGGAACGCTGTTTAAGAGCCGGGTTGTATGGTATATGTCTATTGTTTCGAGATATAAGGTTTTTAGTTCTCATATTTTTTATATAAATATTTTGTAGTTCACCCTTCAAATCCCCCTCATTCCCCCTTTGACAAGGGGGAGGCAAGAAAGAACATTGATGGAAGAAAGAAGGCCCTATGTCATCCCCTTGTTAAAGGGGACCGAGGGGATTTCTCTTCAATTTTGTAGTTCGCCCTTCAAATCCCCCTCATTCCCCCTTTGACAAGGGGGAGGGAAGAGTTTCGACTCTAAGTCATTGTATGATAATTCTCTACGCCATCCCCTTGTTAAAGGGGACCGAGGGGATTTATGCGTTTGCTGAAACCACAAAGATTGCCAGTGAACCAAATATATTATAAAAGCAATCTACGAAATATCCCCCCAAATACAAAAATTAAAAGCAGCGGGGTATAATTGTCTGCCTGTAAGCACACCTATAGACCTTCTCCACCCTCACCGGAGCGAAGGTAATGGAGTTTGATAATAACGAACCTAAATCTACTGTTCCACTTAATGGGATAGCGAGCGGTGTGTTTAGCCTGTCAGCTGAAGCAAGTGGGGGAATAGGTAAGCAATAATGGTAACTGTAACAGAGTAAGCAGCTACCAATAAATTTAGTACAAAAAAGCGCATAATTGCGCTTTTTTGTAGAATGGAGAAAAAAACTGTGATAAATATTTCTTTTATGTGTTATTATAGTACAGTAATTTTCTAAATCCAATACACGTATAGTATCAAATAGTAAAATTTTTCTACCATAGTAAAGCATACCGATATGAACAAATTTCTCTACATTCTCGTTTTCCTCTGTTTCTCATTTAATGTAAATGCACAATCAGACTGGAAACGTATCTATACTCCATCTGAAAAAAATAAGAATATTCATCACTTGGCAGTAATCGGTAACACGATTTTTGCAGGTACGCCTGACGGTATATCACGGAGTACCGATAATGGAGAAACGTGGCAATCTAAAAATACAGGCTTGGCTGTAAGTTCAGTCAATCACATGGTTGTAAACACTAAAGGGATCTATATCTCAACACCGTCGGGTGTACATTTTAGTTCTGATAATGGGGATACTTGGCTGAAATTAAACCTGGGTTCGTTATTTACTACAGGTGTGTCGTATTTATACTGTAAGGACTCATTACTTATTCTTGGCGGTAACAATGGAGAATACTATAAAAGTATAGACAATGGAAACAAATGGGATAAAATCACCAAAGTAATTACAATGACATCCATAGTAGCAACCCGTTCTAATGCTGGTTCTTTTTTAATAGGTACTGCCGGCTACGGGTTAGTCCGTTCGAGTGATGACGGAGTAACATGGAACAAACTGGATGCAGAAAAGTATGGTTACTCAACATCATCTTTTACCGCGAAAGACTCAATTCTTTTTGTGGTAAGTGAGAGTAAAGGAATTTTCCGCAGTACGGATAATGGAGACACA
>CALMMI010000723.1 GCA_937868245.1 uncultured Ignavibacteria bacterium
TTAATGAAATGAAGATGGATAGGAGAACGATGGCGATAATCCCGCTCGAAACAGTCTATGATGAAGATTACTCATCTGTTAGCACAAATGAAGATTTTGAATGGAACGATCTTATGAAAGCATGGCTTGCCGAGCTTTCGGAAACGAAACGGATGGTTTTTTTGCTGTATGAAGTGGAAGGGTACTCTCACGCAGAAATAGCGAAAATGTTAGGTGTAGGCGAAAGTACATCCCGGACGATTTTAACGAGAACTAAACAGTTTTTGCAAATACAATGGCAAAAATCACGCGAAATACAATAGAATAACACTCAATAACTATTCAAAAGAGTAGAACTATGAAACCTGATGAATTTTACAGAAATGCCGATTTGCCTACACCAAAGGCACAAGATCGGATGTGGAATGCAATAGAGAACGAAATATCGGGAAAGCAAAATGGCAGGGCAGTATTCTTTCTGCATAAAAGAAGTTTTATCTATGGCATTGCTGCTTCAATAGTTCTGATGCTTGCAACATTTGGCGCGTATTCGGGGATTGAGCGTTCACTTGCCAATTCAAGACCTGATGATGTAAAATATGATGTTGCCTATCGCTCTGCAATCAAAGAACTTGAAAAGGTTGTTCCGGCAGTTGAGAAAACGGTTGTCAATACTCCTAATGCTGATATACTCGAGACCCGAAAAGAACAAATTGCAATGTTGGATACGGAAATATCAATTCTCCAACGCGACTCGAAACGAGGGGATTTATCCGGTTTGAAACAATCCAAACTGCGCCAACTTTACAGGCAGAAACTTGCGATTCTTCAAGAAATGATTGAAAACGGAGAGATACCATTATGATACAAACCATAAGAGATTATTTTCTTAAAAGTACTCTTGCTATACTAACGGTAGTGATATGCACTGTTAGTGCTTATGCAGAGAAATCAAAGGAAATCAACAAACATATAGCCGTTAATCCTTCACAAAAAATTGAACTGTCAGATTTTCCAAGTTCAAAAATAACAGTGAAAGCATGGGACAAACCCGAAATCTACATCGCAGTAAAAGTGAAAATATCCGCATCGGACGAAGAGTATGAAACACAGTTTATAGATTCGATAAAGATTCAGGAGAACACACATTCCTCGTCAGTTACAGTGTCACTTAAAGATAATGCACCCGAAGAAAATGACAACCAATTTAATTTTTTCGGCTTGAAATTCGGTTCGTATTTCAAGAAAGACTTTACAGTGGAGATATTTGTTCCTGCTTCCAATGCCTTGGTTGCAAATGTAAAATACTCGACTCTTTCGATAGATGGTATTAGAGGGGAATTACGAGCTTCTGGGAAAAGCAATTCTCTTGTAGTAACTGATTGCTCCCAGTTAAAAGAGATAACAGATGATTATGGTGCAATGAGAATCAACGGATGTAATGGCAGTAAGTGTGTTATTACTACACGAAACGGATCTCTAAATATTACTGATTTTGGTGGTCAAATTGAAGTGAATGCTCCTTACAGTTCTATGAAAATTACAGGTTTGCGTTTAGGAGCTTTTATTAAGGGAAAAAGTTCTACTGTTGAGCTTTCGGGTGCAGGCGGAGATGTTACCGTCGAATCAAATTATTCGACTATCACACTTTCAGAAGTAAAAGGACGTATGTGGGTTTCCTCCAAAAGCGCAAGTGTATCTATCAAAAAATGTGGCACAACAACTGTAAATTCAGACTATTCAACAATAGATTTTAAGGAAATGCACGGAGATTCGATTTCAATCAGTGCTTTTACAAAATCAGGTGCAGTGCGTATTGACGAAGCTATCGGTAAAGTGGAAATTGATGCACCCCAATCCAAAATTGCACTTAGAAAAGTGTCCGGTGAAGTAGTAATTACAACACAGAGCGGGAAAATCAGTATGACAGATGTAAGCGGGAAAGCAAATATTAAGGCAGATTATTCTACAATTATTTCCCGTTCTACGGACGTAAACTCTCTGTGGCTGAACGGTAAGGGGAATACTATCGATATTGGTTGTTCACGCCTACCAAAAAACATTGTTATTCTGAACGAATATGGAACTACAAGTATGAATATTCCTTCAGGATTTACAGGTCTGCTCAATCTGGAAGCACAGCAAAGCAGAATAGAAACCAATTTGCAACTTCCGGCAAGTGCTAAAGGTGCATCTGTCTTTAGGGGGGAATTGGGGGCAACGAGCGAGACGATTACTATCAAATCCGGCACTGTCCGACTTTATCAAATATGAAATTTCAATTTTATTCTTTCTCTATCGAGGAGCTTTTACTATGATAAAAAAATATTCCCTTTGGCTGATTGCAGTATGGATAGTGTTGGCAGTTGTACCTGTGAAGTCACAGGCAGTATCAAATGACGACGATGATTGGACTGATTTACAAGAAGACTTTTTCCCAAATGTCAGCTATAAGTTTTGGCACGAACGTCCGGTTATTGAACCATCCTATATGATTTCGATGACAAAACACCGCGAACTAGCTTCAAATGCGTTAGCAAATTTGGGTGGTTTTGACCTCAGGCTTGGTTATGCTAAAAAAGAAGAAAATAAATACAGCAAAAGTTTGGTTAACTATACTATGAGTAATGTTTTTATCGGGTACAATTCAAAAGATTTTGCTTTTTCAAAGCCCGAGACAGGTAGCATCGAATCAAGTATTTTGCGTTTTGGATTTGGTGAAAAAGAAGGTTTGGGGTATGAAGTAGCAAACGATGTCAGTATCGTACCATATCATGCCACGGCAGCTCTTTGGACAAGACTTTCTGTTAATTCTACCCCGACTGACTCCGTTACTGCCAACACCGTCAATTTGTTCAATGAAACATTTAGATTTGGTAAGCAGGCAGAGGCGGGTATTTTAGTGCAGTTCACTAAAAACTCAGGTATTACGCTTGGGTATGAGTATTCGGTGATATTCCCCCGTCATTTGTTTTGGTATTGGGCAGGTAGTGAGATAGTTGAGGGAATCGCTCAGGGAGTAACCGATAATTTTGTTCGGGCAATCTCTAAGTCTTCACCAGATGCAGCTCCAATTGTCGCATTCATTCTTAAAAACGGAATTTCTTACGGGATGTATGAATTACGAAAAAAGAATATGAACTGGCCTTTCAATACTGCTCCGGCAATGAGTTACAACGCTTTTAAAGTTGGAGTAAATCTGGCATTTTAACTGACAGATGGGTGGTAGTTAACAAGTCCGACATGCTTTAAAGTATGCCGGACTTTCTATTTATGAAACCAACGTTTCATATTCTATTTTACCATTATTAATTTATTAGCGGTTAGATTACAATATGTGTCAGTAATGTAATGTGGAATGTCTAACCGTACTGAATATATCGGGATAGAAAGATATGTGCTCCTGGAGTGGAAGATGTCCCTGTTTAAAACCCTGTGATAGAAAACAGTCCAATTACAAAAATTTAATAGAGCGGTTTGAATTTTTTTCCTTCGTATTTGACACATTGTTGTAAAATAACGTTTGATTTAATTGCGGGTTCTATTTTTTCAAATTCCAAACTGCAATACATAGTTATACCGTGAAAGGACTTGAATCAAAAATTCAATCAAAAATTTACAAGTACGGGAAATGGAAATCCGGTACGCGATTCTGATTCTTGTTTAAAAAAAAGTATCAAAAATATTTTTAATGCAGGTCTTTTTGTAAGTGATATGTGTGTAAATGAGTTAGTGGTGGAAATTTTTCCGGTGTGAAAGGAGTGTAAAATAACAATTCTCCTTTCTGTAAGGTTGGTTGCCTGTTCTTACTCTTAGAGATACGGTTAAAACCGTTTTTGATGGTTTTTCTAAGTCAAAGTTAAAAATAGTAGGTGTTTGTACTATTGACTTGAGAAAAGCATCATTTATTTTTAAGAAATTACAGGTACAAGCCATTTGAAAATGTTTACAGTACAAAACCAAGCAATCTCTCCTGACAAGAAAAGCGAATTTAGTTTCGTTGTAAATTTTTTATTTGCTTTCTTACTTGTGGCAAATAGTATGACAGCAAATGAAAGAACTGTGGGGTTAATTGAGTATCACCCTACGGGACAACAAGAAGGCTATGTACTTTTTGCTCCTGTACTGAGTACCACAACATACCTGATTGAT
>CALMMI010000724.1 GCA_937868245.1 uncultured Ignavibacteria bacterium
ATTCATCATCTCCGTTGAGTATTGAAATTGTATTACTTCCCAATGAGTTAAAAAGAATTTGTTTTGCTTTTGAGTATTCATCCATCGAACCGTGAAAATCGAGATGATCGTGAGTAAGGTTTGTAAAAATTGCAGCTGAGAACCGTAATCCGAACACTCTTTTCAAAACAAGTGCATGGGAACTTACTTCCATCACAACAGTTGTAATGGAAGATTCTTTCATTTTGTTCAACAATCTGAATAATTCAGGAGCTTCCGGTGTGGTATAATTTGTGGGGATGAGTTGATTACCAACCATGTTTCCTGTTGTGCCAATCAGTCCAACTTTCTCGCCGGTTGCTTCCAAAAGTTGTTTCAACAGGTAGGTAACTGTTGTTTTACCATTTGTTCCTGTTACCCCTATAACGCGTAAAGAATCCGAAGGAAAATCATAAAAATTGTTCGAGAGCAAGGCAACAGCTTCTCTTGAATCGTTTACGAGTACATAAGTACAATGTGCTTGCAGTGCATCAGGTAATGTCTCACAAACAATTGTACAAGCACCGTTTTCTATTGCCTTGCCTATGAAAGTATGACCGTCGTTCGTAGTAGTCCCCCGAATGGCTACGAACAAGGAATTTTCTTTGCAAACCCGTGAATCATTCTCAATAGATGAAACAGAACGGTCGGTAATCCCGTAAACTGATAAAACAGATATAGATTGCAGTAACTCAGTCAGGTGTTTCATATAGAACTAAACATCGGAACAATCCTACCCATTACTACCGGGTTATCGTCTTTACACGCGTTCATAATAGCATCAACATTTTTTTCATCGGCGCAGATAATCATGCCTATTCCAAGGTTGAAAGCAGCTCTCATTTCTTCTTCAGGAACATTCCCTGCTTCATGTATTAATTTGAAAATTGCAGGTATCTCCCATGCGTTCCAATCAATATTCAGTTCAGTACCTTCGGGAAGGATACGCTTTGTATTACCTACAATTCCACCGCCTGTTATGTGAGAAAGTGCGTTTACAAGATTATTTTCCAATAAGGGGTAAACTAAACTTAAATATGAACGGTGAACTCTTAAGAGTGCTTCACCGAGTGTACAACCGAGTTCATCAAAATAAGTATCGGGTGAATATTTTGGAAAAAGCGCTGCACGGGCAAGCGAATATCCGTTAGTATGAAGTCCGTTGGAGCGCAATCCTATCAGTATATTCCCAGGCTTAACATTTGCAGGTGAAAGAGTTTTGTTTTTTTCGACTACTCCTAGAATAGTTCCTGCAATATCATATTCACCCTCGGAATACATAGAAGGCATTTCGGCTGTTTCACCACCGATAAGAGCACATTTGTTTTCCTTGCATCCTTCTACCAAACCTCTTACCACATTCTCGGCTACACTCGGGTCAAGCTTTCCCGTAGCAAAATAATCGAGGAAAAATAATGGTTTCGCACCACAGGCAAGAATATCGTTGGTACAGTGATTTACCAAACAATGCCCTACTGAGTCGTGTTTCCCTGTCATAAAAGCAAGTTTGAGTTTTGTACCCACACCGTCGGCACTTGCCACTAAAACAGGATGGTCAAATTCAGGAAAAC
>CALMMI010000725.1 GCA_937868245.1 uncultured Ignavibacteria bacterium
AGGTAGATAAAACCAATATGATAGAGAGAAAAGAAATCTTTAGGATCTATTGCCTCTGCCTTCTTAAATTCATCTAAAGCGTATGTATAATATTCACTTTCAGGAGGCTGACTAAATGCGTATTTTAAGAATTTGATACCTTCTTCAATATGAAATGCCCTTTGTTTTTGGCTATCAGGGATATGAAGTAACTTTTCAATTTGTCCTAGATACTTGTTCGTTATTTTTTGCCCTTCAATCAACACCGCAAAACCATGCCCTATAAGATTTGTTAAATTTTCTACCTGAAAATCAAGTTGTGAAAATCCGCTCTCTATCGATAAGCAAACAGCCTTATTGGCTTGATTGATTGCACTTACCTGCGCCTGTGTTGAACTCTCGATAGTATTTCTAATTTCACGAGATTGAATCTCTGTAACAGCAGACAACATTTTTGCTGAACTGCGGATGGAATTTTCAATTTGGTTGGTATAACTCTGGTTTTGGATATGACCATAATACTGATCTCCCAAACTTTTATCGGAAAACGGGTTGTATGAAAATGATGCCATTATTTTTCCCTCTTATATTTTATTTTGGATATGTAATTGAAAAACTTACCGCTCAAAATTAAAGCTAATTATATAGTATTCCAAAGAAAAAAAGATATTCTGAATTTATTGAAAATCGTTAACTTTCTCTATAGTAGTTTTGATATTTTTATCAGTCTGCAAACATACTGTTTTGAAGTAAATTACAGGTGATTTTCTAATTTCACGGGGTATTATCCGCAGGAGTTATCTTCAACACCGGATGAATCTCCAGACCATGAGGCATCGAAAAGAAAGCGGCGTGTTCAAAATCGTGAAATATTACTCCGTACAGGGTAAATTCCCCAATGTCGGACGAAACTATATGCCACCCGTTTTTCTCAATATTCGGTAATTTCCTGACAAATGCCCTTGCAGCTCTGTATTCTTCTGCATGTACTGTTTCACGTACCCCGTCGCATTCAGGATTTGGAATTTCACACACAATGTAGTTGGTGCCATCGCTTACAACAATATGGTAATCATAATCGTTAGGCTCAATTTTCCACTCGATAATCTTTCCGGTGAGTTTAACATAATGACGCTCCTCCACCCTGCGTTTCATAAACCAATCACCAATATTCAGCTCCAGATGATCTAATTTTTTTAGTTGCTCGAAGGTGATTGTCCGTGCTTCGGTAAAGTTTATTGAGTTTGCTTCATCATCCGCTAAAGCTTTTACATCCCATCTCCAACCGGGGCAGTATTGAGCCGTGCAATAATTTGTTAATAATAACAGCATCAAAACAATGAGTATTTTCATAATTAATTGGATATTTTTCAAAAACTGTACAAATCTGACATTTTTAATTGTAAAGAAACGCATACCAGTATATCATAGGAAGCTAAACTGTACCATTGATTAAGACGGACTAAGCATCAGTTTATATACCTAAAAAATTAATTGCAACCTTTCTAAATAATTTGTAATTTGCAAGAAAAACGCAAAAGTAATCATAAGTCCTAATATTATATAGTACAATATCGGTCATTACCACAACATAGTCAGCCTGAAATTGAAAAACTGTCGGTTATTATAATTGTTTTTTTCTAATTTTTTGGGGTAGTGTTATGATTAATCGTATTCTTATTGGAACGCTCATAGGCGGTTTCATTAGTATGATGGTTGGCTGGGTTGTTTTTGGATTGCTGCTCATGAGCTCAATACAAGAACATTCAATTGTTTACCCAGGGCTTATGAAGCCTGAGCCGAACATGATGTTTCTTCTTGTCTCTAATCTTTTTTGGAGCCTGGCAATGCAATTCATATTCGTGAAATGGGCAAAAGTATATACTTTCAAAAAAGGAATGATGGTAGGTATAATGGTTTGTCTTCCAATATCTATAGCGATGGATTTACAATATATGGCGTTTATGAATCTATATAAAGATCACATGGTTTTAATTCTTGATGCAGTAGGCTCAACTGTTATGGCAGGAATAGTAGGCGGGATAATGGGATGGATCTATGGAAAAATGGGAGTGTTACCTGAATAAATATCTTTACAATTTAATGTTATACAAGGAAGTTCGAACATTAGTTCGGACTTCCTTTTTTTTTGTGTGTGAAATTATTCTTTAACGATACTACACATAGCTTGCCTATGTCCACTTGTTTTTTACATCCACATTCTTTTTGAAACCTTATCCGATTGAAAGTGTTATTCTCTACAATTGAAGTTTGGGGTTCAGGATACTTGCAGGATTACGGAAAATTCTCCAAGATTTGAAGAAAAGAAAACACGATTTCTGCTCTGCCGGTCATTAATGTAATCTCTATTGTTTCATCTAATTGCAGACTCTTTTCTGCTCAATGATTTCAACTCCGAAATCTGTCAATTTTATAGGTTATAAACATGGAAATATTTGTTATATTGCAAGTGATACTACAACCAAGATTTTTCAACCTCTTCTTACGACTATGAAATGGTTGGTATATTTTTTTGCCGGACTATTACTTCTCCTACCTGTACATCTCTGCGGGCAAGAATCAATCTCAATTTTTGATATTGATTCAACTAATTTTCCGATCATGAAGGCAAAGTTTCTTGCTTTCAATACTAAACTCTTGCGTGAGACCCCTAATGTTGAAGATATAGTACTTACAGAAAATGGAACAGTTCGAAAAGTTACCAATATCTTTTGCCCACCCTCTCCTCCCCCTATTCCTCTTTCATCGGTATTGACAATAGATGTTTCAGGGTCGATGATTGAGAAATACAATGATATTACCAGAATGGTACTTGCACAAACTGCAGCAAAAACGTGGGTTAACAATCTGGATATGAGCCAGAATGAATGTGCCGTCACTTCTTTTGATGATAGAAATTACCTGAATCAAGACTATACTAATGATGCCAACGCGTTAATTACTGCTATCGACAACCTAACTCCTGACGGTGGAACAGACTACGACGAAGGTTTGATTAAACTAAATGCAGGAAGTTTAGTAATATCCAAACATGCAAAATACAAACCTGTTGTAGTGTTCTTAACAGACGGCTATCCAAGTAAAGACCCCCAGGTCATTCAAATAATCAAAGAAGCCAAGCTCCAAAACTGCGCCATTTATGCTGTTATGGTTGGTCTTTTTTGCCCGTTATCCTTAAAAACAATTTGTTCCGAAACAGGAGGTGCCTGGTTTGAGAATATCAATTCCGTAGGTGAAGCCCTTGAAGCATACAATATCATTCTTGAACGCTCTCAGGGTATGGAGCCATGTACGATTACATGGGAGA
>CALMMI010000726.1 GCA_937868245.1 uncultured Ignavibacteria bacterium
CTGTTTTGGTATCTGGGTAATACTTGTTCGGTTTTCAAATTCAAATCCTTTTCCGCGTTCATTCGGTTCTATCAACAACACAACATGTCCGAATTGCCCTTTTGTTCCTTGCTGTCTCTCAAATTTTCCTTCTTGCTCGGCTGATGCAGTAACTGTTTCTCTGTATGCCACCTGGGGTTTACCTACCCTTGCCGCTACATTAAATTCTCTTTTTATTCTGTCAACAATAATCTCAAGATGAAGCTCGCCAACACCGCTTATAATTGTCTGACCACTTTCACTGTCTGTATAAAACTTGAACGTTGGATCTTCTTCACTTAGTTTTGTCAGTGCATCAATCAGTTTATCTTGATCTGCCATCGTTTTGGCTTCAATAGACTGATTTATTACCGGTTCTGCGAATTGTATTTTTTCAAATAACAATGGATGCTGAAGTTCGCATAATGTATCACCAGTTCTCGCAAATTTTAACCCGGGTATCGCCACTATATCACCCGCAAAGGCTTCCGTCATTTCTTCTCTACGATTTGCATACATTCTTAGAATTTTCGATACTCTTTCCTTCTTTTCTGCTGCAGGATTCAAAACCTGCATTCCCAATTTCAAAGTACCTGAGTAAATTCTTATAAAGGTCAACCTGCCTACGAACTGATCAGTTATTATTTTGAAAGCGAGTGAAGAGAATTTTTCAGATTCATCTATCTTTAGATGAATTACTTTTTCATGATCTTCCACCTCAAAACCTTGAACTTCATTTTTATCTAAAGGCGAAGGCAAGTAATCTACAATTGCATCCAAAAGAAACTTGACACCTTTATTTTTGAATGATGACCCGCAAAACACAGGAACTATTTTTGAATCTATCGTTCCCTTCCTGAGTGCTTTAAAAAGTGATTCTACATCCGGCTCTTCACCGTTCAAGTATTTTTCTAAAAGCTCATCATCTAATTCCGACACCGATTCTATCAACTTAAGCCGCATTTCAGCTGCTTTTTCAAGCATATCAGCCGGAATTTCAATTTCATTGTGCTTTAGACCTAACGAACCTTCTTCGAAAAGATATGCCTTATTATTAAGCAGGTCCACTATACCTTTAAACAAATCTTCATTTTCAATCGGCAATTGCATTACAACAGGATTTGCATTCAGTCTGTCACGCATCATTTGAACAGCCCGTTCAAAATTTGCTCCGACTCGGTCGAGTTTGTTAATGTAAGCAATTCTCGGCACATTATATGTATTTGCTTGATGCCATACTGTTTCAGTTTGCGGCTGCACACCTGCAACTCCACAAAAAACAGCTATTGCCCCGTCTAGAACTCTTAATGACCGCTGAACTTCTGCTGTAAAATCTACATGTCCGGGAGTATCAATAATGTTTACTTGATGCTCTCTCCAGAAACAAGTTGTTGCGGCAGAAGTAATTGTAATACCACGTTCGCGCTCTTGATCCATGTAATCCATTACCGTTGTGCCGTCATCTACTTCTCCGATTTTATGCACCACCCCAGTTAAAAAAAGGATTCGCTCGGTAGTTGTAGTTTTCCCGGCATCAATGTGCGCCATAATTCCGATGTTTCGGACTTTATTGATATTGCGCGACATAATGGAATTTTACAGCTGTTATGAGAATATATTGTATTGACAAAGAACGATTTTTCTTTAATTACCACTTAAAGTGAGCGAAAGCTTTGTTCGCATCAGACATACGGTGAATATCATCACGTTTTTTCACTGCATTGCCTTCGCCGTTTGCAGCCGCAATAAGTTCAGCAGCCAAACGAAGCGCCATTGATTTGTCACGACGGTCGGAAGCATATTGCTTAATCCAACGCATTGCAAGTGACATTCTGCGTTCTTCGCGAACTTCTGTCGGCACTTGATAAGTCGCTCCACCAATTCTTCTTGAACGAACTTCCATCGCAGGAGATACATTAGAAAGTGCTCTGCGGAAAACTTCTATCGGCTCTTGCTTTGTTCTTTCAGCCACTACATCAAGTGCGTGGTAAACAATTCCTTGAGCGATACTCTTTTTTCCGTCTAACATCATCTTGCTGATAAATCTGCTTACTAATACATCGCCAAAGCGTGGGTCAGGATGATGATGTCTTTTCTCTGCTCTTTTTTTTCTCATTGCTTCAAAGCGTAATAATTATTATTCTGTCTTAACTTTTTATTTCTTTTCTTTTAACCTAACTTATTTTTTCTTTCCTTTTGCCGGTGCTGCCGGTGCTGCACCCTTCTTCACTCTTTTTGCACCGTACTTGGAGCGACCCTGTCTTCTGTCCTTCACTCCTTGTGTATCAGCTGCTCCGCGAATGATGTGGTAACGTACCCCCGGTAAATCTTTCACCCTTCCGCCGCGAATCATAACAATTGAGTGTTCTTGCAAATTGTGACCTTCACCCGGAATATACGCTGTCACTTCAATACCATTTGTTAATCTAACACGAGCTACTTTTCTTAACGCTGAATTTGGCTTCTTAGGAGTTGTAGTGTAAACCCGAGTACAAACTCCTCTACGTTGAGGGCAATCGTCTAATGCTGGAGATTTACTTTTAACGATTACTTTTGCGCGTCCTTTTCGGACTAGTTGGCTTATTGTTGGCACTGTGTTATCCTTTGTTCACCGAAAAAATTAATTGCGTGTTAGAGAGCTTGCAAAAATACGGCATCTTCTTAAATTGTGCAAATAATTTTTACTATTTTCTTAATTTTCTTTTAATTTATTTTTATCTGTTACCTTCAGCACGGCGCTGTTGGTATTCCTTAACCATGTCATCTTGCACTGACTTAGGCACCGGCGCATAGCGCAAGAATTCCATTGTAAATTCTCCCTTACCTTGGGTCACACTGCGGATGTCTGTAGAGTACCCAAACATCTCGCTTAGAGGCAC
>CALMMI010000727.1 GCA_937868245.1 uncultured Ignavibacteria bacterium
AATCTATACTTGAAATCTGTACAGGTTCAGGGATAGATACATCTGCACAGGCTGCTTCCGGTAGAGCTGTTACAACAATCGAAGCTGACAATACTATTGCTGCTCTTGCCGGAAGGAATTTTCAACATCACGGTATCGGTACAATTACACTTTTGGAAGGCAGAGCTGAGGATGTTGCACTTCAAGAGCTTTCTAAAGCTCAATTCGATGGAATATGGGCTGATCCATCCAGACGAACCTCAGAAGGCTCCAGAAAGAGTTTATCTGCGCAAGATTACCAACCTGATCTGAATTGGATAATGAATATTCCTCATACTGGAGTAATGGGGATAAAAGTTTCACCTGCACTAACTATAGAAGATTTACCGGAAGGATGGGTTCGGGAATGGATTGGCTATAAAAATGAATGCAGGGAGCAAGTTCTATGGAAGAATACAGATATTAATGAAGGAACTGTTGCTCTTATAGATAAGAATGCTGTTTGGAGTCCACAACATACTGATGTTTCCCCTTTTGATATTATTCTTCCGTTGAGCGATGCAAAATATATTGTAGAGCCTAACTCTTGCTTGATACGATGTGGGTATTTAGCTGAGTTTTATGAAAGTATGAATATTGGTTTGTTCGACCATAGAATCGGTTATGGAATTTCAACGGGACAACCTCCGCAGTCTCCTTTTCTTTCAGAATTTGAAATAATTGATAGTTTTCCTTTCAATATCAAACACCTTCAGGTTAGAATTACAGAATTAGGTTGGAACAAGGAAACAGAAATTAAAAAAAGAGGATTTCCCCTACTGCCCGAAGAAGTTCGGAAGAAATTACGGTTTACTGTCGGTGATGAACGCGGGGTTATTATTCTATCTCAACAAGAAAAGAACAAAATAGTTTTTCTGGCGAAGAGAAGTTGAATTTCTGCTTGAGATTATTGAGGTAGAAAACTAATTCTATCGAACTACAAAATCTTTAACTATCATTGAGTTACCGTCACGCAATACACAGTAATACATCCCCATACTTAGCGTAGAAGTGTCAAAATCAAATTCTAAAACATCCGATTTTAATACATTTGATAGGTCACGTACAACTCTACCCCGTTCATCATATACGATAAGAGATGAACAATGTAACCCGCCGTCTATATGAATTGAAAGTGGAGTCTTGGATATAGTATTCGCCGAAAGTGTCATTTCTGCTGAATGCCCGCTATCATAAAGACGCAGATTACCATTAATTTCGGCAATATCAGTAACTCTCACTTTACTGTGTGGTAACGAAGTGGAAATTTCAATAAGCGCGTCCTGCTCATTTTTCCATTCAAACTTCTCAACCGTTACATCTGTAACGGGAGAATTTCCTAGTCCAACGGTAAATTCAAGAGTTAATACTGTATCACCTTTTTTTATTTTACTTGTAGTTCTTTGTAACGACAGTATTGCCATATCGTTATTAACAACCAAAGAGTCTCTTAATTGATAGTCAACACCCAGTACCGTAGAATTGTATCTGAGTACACATCGTATTGAATGTACTGATTCCAAATTCTTACCATTAATATTGCTTACAATCAACGGTAATGAAATTTTCTGACCGATTTTTGCTGAGATAGTATCACCAAAAGAAAGTTCAGCTTTAGTAGTTGAAGAGCGAGCATAGCCATATAACTGAATAGTATAAGGTGCTTTTGCTGTACTTCCTCCAATTAGAATAGTTGCATATTTCTTCCCTGGGCTATGCGGAGTAAATTGGTAAAACACCTTAATAATGTCGTTATGACCGATAACTTTAGATGTAGTTAACTGCACAAAGCTCTTCTCATCATCTTTAATTACTTTAATTTCCGGAGCTTTTTGTATGTTTCCTTCATTTTTAATGATAAAGTACAAACTATCACTTTTAGAATCTACATACGTTGAATCAAACTCAATAACAGTTTTATCTGTTGTGAATAATGCTCCGATTGCCTCTCCCCTCAACTTGGCAGTAAGCATAACCTCCGAGCTGTCATATATTTGTAAGAATGCCTCTGGATTCGATCCAATAGAGTCAGGTGAAAAGTTAATAGTGACTAAACTTGATTCATTTGGTCCTAAACGGATATTTTGCTTTGTTGAAGGATCTATGCTAAAGATTTTCTTGACTGAAGGTGATATAATAATTTGCCCGACATAACCGGTATCAGAACCATTATTGATAATATACGTCTTGGTTTGAGATTTGCTCCCTACCAAAGTCCCGCCACAGCTAATAGCAGTATCTTTAAGTTCTTTAAACGCAAAATTTGATGTGACACCTTCACCAATCAAAACTGTTTTAAATGTTTTGGTACCACAGGTAATAAATGCAGTATCAGTTTTGATACCCGGAGATTTTGGATTGAAAATAGCAGTAAACTCGAAAGGAGATTCAGGGGAAAGTAAACTTCCCGGAGCAAGTTTAGATACAAGTTCAAAATTGATTTCACCGGAAATGGATGCTAAATGTATATTATATAATGTATCTACATCATTACCAATATTTAACAGTTTTATTAGTTGAAAATTAGATGCTCCAACAGAGATATTGTCATATTTTAATACTTCTTTACTTTGTTGTACCATCGAAGGATAAATACCATTTCCGTACAAAGGTAATAATAGCTCCCCTGCTTGAGTTTTTGTATAGAGACTGTCAGTTGCAGAAGTTCTAAGTGATGGTGTGAATGTAATGGTACATTGAACTAAATCCCCGGGATGGATAGTTGAATCTTCGGGAAGATCTAATACATATAGTGCATATTCCTGATTATGGTGTAAACGGAAGGAATTAATCTTACCTCGAGCTTTTCCTGTATTTTTCAAGGAAACGGGCATGGTTAAGTTATGTCCGAGACGAACCCCGCCGAAATATAAGTTACCAAATTCCCATGCAAAATGAGGCGCAATTCCCTCTGCCGTTAACTTACAGTAAAGTTCTGTCTCTTCGCTCTTTACAATAAAATCTTCAGTAAAATTTCCTTCGAGTGAAGCTGTAAACACAATTGAAACTTCTATACTTTCCCCAATGTTCAGTAGTGTATCTTTAGGTACTAAATCATCCTTATATTTAAACAAGGATTTATCTTTGAATTTATTGAAATGGATACCACCGGGTGCTGTACCTTTATTTGCAATAAGCAGTTTTCTTGTTTTTGTTGAATCCAATTCAAGTTGACCAAAATCCAACTCTTTCGGCGTCATAGAGATAGAGGGGGCAATACCTTCACCGGAGACTTTTACTTCAAAAGGAGGACCTGTTTCGTATCGGATGTCGAATAGACTACCGAATATTCCTTTTGTTTCCGGTGCAAAGTACGCATAAACAACTGTTTTCTCCAATGGATTCAAGGTAAAGCTGTCAAGCGGATGTCTTAATGCAAACGGTATGTAATCTTGCGAAGTTTTAGTAAATCTTATTGGACGCGATGTAATATTCTTAATGACAATACTGTCTCTTTTTACAATCGTGTTAATATACACTTTGCCAAACTCGATGCTTGCAGGTGAAATACTTGGAGAATGTATCGGTAAATCCTGACTGCAAAAGAACCCATCGAATCCACCTTTATGATTAGGAGTAAAGCCTGTGCCTCCTATCGGTTGAAAATCATTGGATAAAGTGTAGCCTGCACAATAAATGTGATCTTTGTAAATTGCTATACCTCTTGCATGGTCAGCATTACTGCCACCAAGATAGGTTGCATAGTTCAAACTTATATCTTTTGGGTTAACCATTACCCAAAAGCAGTCGTTTGTACCCAAACCTCCAAAACGGCGTACATAATCGGCATCCTTAGGAATAGCGGGAGTAGTGATTTCTCCTTTTGTTTGACCTATTGCATATATCTGACCGTAATTATCCACTTTAACATCGAACATTTCATCGTCGTATGTACTACCTACGAATGTGCTGAACATTAAAGAGTCGGAGTTTGAAAACTGAGCAACAAAACCATCGGATTCACCAATTTTTGAACCTAATAGAGGCATTCCTGCTATTGGAAGATCCGGTGAATTTGTAGTCCCGCACACGATGGTTCTTCCAACTGAATCAACGGTAACTCCGGTGATTCTATCGTCCCCTGTGCTTCCGAAATATCTGAAAGATAATATCTGACCGCCACTTTTTTCAATTTTTGCAATGAATCCATCAGTACCGCCCCGTGAAGCGTTGCTGCTCAGATAAACATCTTCACTTTTGGTATATCCTACGATAACAACGCTACTCTTAAATATTGCAAGGGAGGTTGCTACATCGCTTCCTGACCCGCCAAGATAGCCTGAAAAGAGAATTCGTTTTAAGGGAATACTGATTGCTTGATAGTAGGCATCCCCATCGCCAATATAAGTATTAAAGTTAAATGGTAATTTTACGTTATCGAATGTTACTCCTACTGCGTAAATAGCTTCATTTACTTCATCATAAGCGATTTTAGAAATTGTTTCTAATTTTTCACCACCAACATAGGAGCAAAACTCTAAAGAACTGCCCTCATTAGAAAATTTTGCAACAAAACCTGAGCCCTCACCCTGAGCACCTAAAACAGAATCCGGTGCAAGCGTTGTAATGGGAAAATCATTAATGAAGCGTGAAGAATTTGTATTGCCGCCAATATACACCGAATTTGATT
>CALMMI010000728.1 GCA_937868245.1 uncultured Ignavibacteria bacterium
TGCGCGGGGATACTTCCTCCATCAACTCCGCAAATACCTACTGATGCAGCACCAAGAGCGTTCAATTGAGCTGTAATATTCTTATTCACCCATCCTGCATACACCATACTGACAACTTTGAGTGTTTCTGCATCGGTAATGCGCCTGCCGTCCACCATTTGGGTTTCGATTCCAAGTTTGGTGCTCATATTGGTTGCAAGTTTGCCGCCACCGTGGACTAAGATTTTTGCTCCATCAATCCCTGCAAATGCCTTGAGGAATGATGATAATTGAACTTCATCATCGATTATATTTCCGCCGATTTTTATGATTGTGAGTTTTTGCATGAGGATATTATTGTCTCTCTTCCGATTCGGGAAACATAGCAAAAGAAGTATCTGCTATATTCATTCGATTTCTTACAATGAGAACCATCGAGAGTATTAAACTAAGAACGAAACCAAAATACCTTGGAAGAAGAAGTAAAGCAAAATATTCTGCACCAAAAATTATAACAGCATTTACGACCACTTGTTTTTTAGTAACTCGTTGAAAAAATTTCAAACTTCGATCGTATTTCCACAAGGTGAGCGAGAATGCATAATATGTTAAAAATGAGTAATCAGTTTTCAGAAACTTAAAAAAAGTCGAATTGAAAGCCCCACCACCCGACTCTCCGAGAAAAAAGGTGCTAACTGTATAAATAATCGGAGCAATAATTAGCACCGACAACTCATACGAGAAGAAATCAGCAGTTGAATGGTTGTTAGATATGTCAAGATTCAGTAAACGAATGATAAATGGTTGTACAGATCGAGATGAAATATTGATAAGCCAAACCGGTATAAGTACTTTAAAACACTCCATTAAAAATACTAATCCAACAATTAGCAACCACATCAAACTATCTATTACATCCATTACCTTCCATTTCTATATCTGTTTATATTCCAACAACTCTTTCAAGACCGCCTGGGCAGCGTAAATCCTGTTTTCCGCCTGTTGCATGATGAGCGAATTTGGGGAATCCAGTACCTCGTCCGACAGTTCCACATTTCTTCTGACGGGAAGGCAGTGCATGATATTTGCATTGTTAGTAATTTTTAACTTCTCGTTAGTAAGAAGCCAATTTTCATCTTGAGTGAGGATTTTTCCGTAATCCGTATAAGAAGACCAGTTTTTTACATACACGAAATCCGCCCCTTCCAACGCCTTTTGCTGGTCATGCTCGATAGTTGCACCGTTGGTAAATTCTTCGCTCAGTTCATATCCTTCGGGGTGGGTAATTACTGTTTCGTACTTACTTGCTATCGACCATTCCGCAAAGGAATTTGCCACTGCTTGCGGGAGTGCCTTTACATGCGGAGCCCATGTAAGCACAACTTTAGGTTTGGATTGTTTCAAATGTTCCTCGATAGTAATCATATCCGCCAAACTTTGCAGCGGGTGGCGTGTAGCAGATTCCAAACTCATTACAGGGACAGATGAATACTTGATAAACTGCGAAAGCACCTTCTCGCTATAATCATCCTCCCTGCTCACAAGCGACGGGAAACAGCGGATACCAATTACATCACAATAGAACCCCATTGCTCCTGCCGCATCCTTAATATGCTCAACCGTTGTTCCATTCATAACAGCACCGTCGTTCAGCTCTAATGACCATCCCTCTTTATCAATATTCATCACCATTGCATTCATGCCAAGGTTCATGGCTGCTTTTTGGCTGCTTAGACGTGTCCGCAAACTTGGGTTCATAAAAATTAGCCCAAGGGTTTTGTTTTTTCCGAGTTCTGAATGTGCGAATGGGTTTGCTTTCAGTTCTAATGCCTTGCGTACCATCGTTGAGACTGAGGGGATGTCGGATACTTTTGTGAAGTTTTTCATGAAGGGATGTTTATCAGTTCTATGTTAAATAAAGGTAATTATTGTTTTGTCTATAAATTGATACTAGTATACAAGCTACTATCTTAAAACAAGGTAAGTAATTGAACCCTTCGACGGGCTCAGGGTGACGTAAGTTATTAGTAATAAAAGAGTACGGGTATGTCACACTGAGCCCGTCGAAGTGTCATACACTTGCCAAATTATCGGAGTAATGAATCAAGATAGTTTGATTATAAAACCTACCCCCTACCCAAAAACTCCTCAACCATTGCCACCGTCAATTCAGGTAATCTACAATTTCATCTTTTTATCTACTGGCACTACTTTTCTCAAATAATTTTTTGGCAAATTCAAAGTCGGTTAAATCATTATTGTGAATTCTCAGGAAGTATTTTGTTTGCCACCTTTGAGTTTCCTCTGCTTGTTTGCTCGCAGCCATGTCCCAAGGTGGATAAACTCTTATTCCTCGTTTTCCTACATGAAAGCTTCCCGAAATTATCCTTTTATCTATAAGCACGGATTTTGGAAAGACAAATTGCCCAAAGTTATTACCATTTCTAGAACTGATTACTATAAAATCTATTTGGTCTGTTTCATCAAACGGCTGGGTTATTCCTTTTTCATTTCGCTTCCAAATTGTAACAAAATGGCCTGTTTTAGTAGGAGTAATTTTTGAGACCCTAAACTTTACTGTCATTCCATTTAGTTGATAACTGCAAGCTCCGTATTCTTGGCTTTCATTTTCTATTGTATATTCAGCAATGTCGAAACCGCATTTGTCGTACACTAACTCTTTTGCGATTAACAAGTCATTATGGAAGGATTTGAATGTTATTACATTACTTTTCATTTGCTTCATGCTTGCCATTCTATAAAATCATCTATTTGCAATATGAGTTGTAGGGGTGCGAAGAATTGAATACTCTTCTGAATACTTTATTGTGCATCCTTCGAATCTACTCTATCACCTATCCAAAAACTCCTCAACCATCGCCACAGTAAGTTCAGGCACTCTGCTCCCCTTTATGAAAGTATCCGCCTCGCCTATATACGTACCATGTCCACCGGGCAGAATAGCCAGAGTAGCATTTGGAAATATTCTGCTCATTTCGGCAGCGTGTTCAGGAAATGCCAAATCCTTATCCCCTTGAATAACAAATACCGGAGCTGTTATCTTTTTCAAATCTTCATCATCAAAATCTTCAAACTCTTGCATTCGTTTTGCGCATCGGTCGTGCATGATTATCAAATCTTCAGGTTTGGGTGCTACTTCCTTGTATGCCTTTTGTAAGGTGGCAGGCATGTGTTCCAAACTTGCATTGTTCATAAACTCAAAAAACTCTTTAGGAACTCCGCTCCGCTTGGTGAATGCTGAGGCTATCACCAATTTATTGACAAGTTCAGGATGTCTGATACCAATCTCCATGCAGGTTTGCCCGCCATTGCTGAACCCGAAGAAATCTGCTTTTTCGATGTTCAGGTGTTTGAGCAAGGCTGCAACATCATCGGCATCATGTTTAAATGATAAATCGCGGTCAATATCGGCGGTGCGACCGTGCGATTGCAGTTCAACAGCAATTACCTGTCTGTTCTTTGCCAAAAACGGGAGGATATTACCGAAGGTGGTTTGAATAGTTGAGCCGCCACCATGAAGCAATACGAGCGGTTTGCCTGTGCCGTGTATTTCGTAGTACATGGAAAGTCCGTTAACCGGGGCGTAGCCGCTTGTGTGTTTTTGATTATTATGCTTGGGATGTTCTTTGATGTTCTCTGGAATTGAATTGGCTTTTGTCATTGTCAACTTGGAGATGATTGTTCGTTGAGATTAACTTAATGTTCTGGGATACAAAATTAACACTGATTTATTTGATTCCGCTTTGCTCAATGAGAAAAATTATATTTGCACCTGTCAAATTAAGAGCATATCGAGTCATATTTGCATCAACTTCATGAGGAGTTTGCCCCTGTCCGTGCCCTCCTAATTTGTTCCTTATGGGTGCAATTCCGGTTTCAATCAAACTTTGAAGAGAAGTAAATTGATTCTGGGTAAAAGTAGGTATAAGATCATTAGTGAAACAAACTTCAATCAGTTTTCTAGATGTATCATTTGGAGAAAAACGCCATCCTTTTTCTGAACAAATTATTTTAAGAGTGCTTTCAAAAGATTTTAAACATTCATTTAGACATTCTTTATTTCTTCCGTGTCTATAGTGTTCATGTGCTTTCAGATATTCTTCGTTCGCTCCTGAAAATTTGGGATTCCATAGCAATTGCAAAGTAGGCTTAGTTATCTCCGAATGAGTATAATTTGAATCAACCCTAATTATTTTTCCTGCCTCAAATTGATACCCAACCATATGTTCTTTAAGTCTACAATTCAATTCTGCTATAGATTGTTCTGGGGTAAGCGCATTTGTTGCAGTTCGTCTACTAAAAGCATATGGCCATCTCTCTTTTCTCATACTAATGTAAGCAAACATTAACTGAATGACATCAAGCGCGGATTCTATTTCATCTACATTTAATAGATGATTTAATATACTAGTACTATCAGTTTCTCGACTGCTTTTTCCTAAAGTAAAAACACCATATTCTCTGCAAAGGATTGCATGAATCTCGCTATATGCTTCATCACGATACATATAATGTTGCAATGTATCCTGAATAATATGAACAATTTGAACTCTTAAGACTTGTGGTAAATTGTCATATGTATATATGTCTGTTATCTCTCCTCGGAGTTTTTTTTGACTTTTGGAATATAGTTCAACTATTGCCATTAT
>CALMMI010000729.1 GCA_937868245.1 uncultured Ignavibacteria bacterium
GGACATGGTGGGCAGGTGTATATGGATGGTGCAAATATGAATGCACAAGTAGGACTCACATCCCCACGAAATATCGGAGCTGATGTATGCCACTTGAACCTTCATAAAACATTCTGTATCCCGCATGGAGGTGGTGGACCGGGTATGGGACCTATTGGTGTTCGCGAACACTTGGCTCCGTTCCTTCCATCGCACGCTGTAGTAGATAACGGTCGTTCTATTGCACATGCAGTTTCTGCTTCGCCGTGGGGAAGTTCATCGATTCTTCTTATCTCATGGGCATATATCCAAATGATGGGTAGCGACGGTCTGACCGAAGCAACAAAAACTGCTATTTTGAATGCGAACTATATCAAGGCACGTCTTGAAAAGCATTTCCCGATTCTTTATCAAGGTTCACACGGGCGTGTAGCGCACGAAATGATAGTGGATATGCGTAAATTCAAACTGTCAGCCGGAATTGAAGTGGGGGATATAGCAAAACGTTTGATGGATTACGGTTTCCATGCTCCTACCGTGTCATTCCCTGTAGCGGGTACGTTGATGATAGAACCGACTGAAAGTGAGCCTATGGAAGAACTTGATCGTTTCTGCGATGCACTCATCAGTATTGGTGAGGAAATTAAGGAAATTGAAGCAGGAACTCAAGGCAGGGAAGATAATGTTCTCAAAAATGCCCCACATACCGTTGCTGTGGTAACTGGTGATGAATGGACTCATGCTTATTCACGAACAAAAGCTGCGTTTCCACTTCCTTGGGTTCGCGATCATAAGTTCTGGCCCTCGGTTGGACGTGTAAACGACACTCATGGCGATAGGACACTTATTTGTGCTTGTCCGCCGATTGAAGATTATCAATAATAGGATGTTGATGTAAGTACGAAAGCCGCTCTTGTAATTATTAAGGGCGGCTTTTGTGTATATAAAAGAATTTTATCACTAAAGGAACACAAAATCTCGCAATAGGCTTTTATTACCTTTTGTGACTTTTGCGGTTCAACAAATAGATTCAATTTACTATGAATACAGTAGTAATACGAGAGATCACATCAGAACATATAATAAGATATAAAAAGTTCTTAACAGTAGGATTAACAGAGGATGAAGAGAATTTTAGGATAACTCCTAACGATGATAAAGATGCTCATTTCCCAACCAAAGATACTACAGATAGTTTCACACTGGGTGCATATTTTGATGAAAAACTTGCAGGTGTAGTTAGCTTTACCCGTGAAGGAATTGACAGGGAAAAACTACGGCATAAAGGAATACTATTCAGAATGTATGTATCCAAAAATCATCGAGGCAAAGGAATTGGAAAACTACTTATTGAAGGATTGCTCTATCGAGTGAAAACACTTGGAGATATCGAACAAATCAATCTTACGGTAGTTGCAAACAATAACAACGCAAAATCTTTATATGAGAAGTTTGGGTTTGAAACATTCGGTGTTGAAGTAAATGCTATTAAGTGGAAAGGGAAGTATTTTGACGAGGAACAAATGGTACTAAGGTTGCGTTGATAGTAAAAATAAGTAAAAAACGTAGATAATTTTTACGATAAATATGTTACATTGTGATGTTACATTTAAGGAATTTTTACTCGTATAATTACTTGATTACCGTTTGGTTTTTTTGTTGAAATTTATACAACACTATGAATACAATCGCAATAAAAGAAATTACAGCAGAACATATAAAAGAATATAAAGAGTTTCTTACATCAGAACTACCCAGCGAGCAGGAGAACTTTGGAGTAACTCCTGAAGAGGAAGCAAATGCTCCTTTTCCTACAAAAGATACGGAAGATAGTTTCACGTTAGGAGCATTCATTGATAAAGAGTTAATAGGTGTGGTAAGCTTTACAAGAGATTCAGGTAATAAAATGAAATTGAAGCATAAAGGGCGGCTCATTCGAATGTTTATTGCGAAAAATCATCGAGGTAGAGGAATCGGAAAACTTCTTGTTGAAGAGTTACTCAAGAGAGTAAGAAAAATTGATGATATTGAACAAGTTACCCTTACAGTTGTTGTAAGTAATGCGGCAGCTAAATCCTTATATCAAAAATTCGGGTTTGTAAGTTATGGTGTGGAAGAGCACGCAATTAAGTGGAAAGGGAAGTATTTTGATGATGATCTGATGGTGTTGTGGATAAAGAGAAGCTAAATTCCATTACAGAAAGTAGCTAATTGCTATTCAAGATATTGGTTAATATCTATTGTTCGGTGAAAAATAAAAAACAACACAGTCAAGTCAGTTGTTACAACTGACTTTCCGTTCACACGGTTAGAAAGTAGGTCGGTTGTAACAACCGACCTGACCGAAAATTGATTTTACAACTAATCAATGCACGGAAGTAAACACCTACCTGACAAAAAACAAAATAGTAGTGACTATTTAAATAACCGTTACTTCTGATCGGTCTTCTCCTCGGGCGGTTTAGCCGCATCTCTTTCCTTTTGTTCTGCTTTTTTGGCTTTTTCAGCTTGGGCTTTGGCAAGTTTCTTATTCTTGCGAAGTTTGTTGTAATTGATAGTCTCACGTAAGTCCACACCTTCACGGATAATACCGCGTGCACGCAACGTATCTTCTGCTGTAATATACCGTTTGCGATTGGTAAGACTGCCGCGGGAATCCAATGGAATTTGCGACATAGGAATCAACGCTTCTTCCACGTCCATCGGCTTTTCCGGTAGGGGAATGGATATGTCTTTATTTGCCTTAAGTTCCCGCCATGGACCACCCCTTTTGCGAGAAAAATCAAATATATCCAAAATAATAACAGGAGTTCCGGAATAAGGAATGAATTGGTGCTTTTCCTTGTTTATCTTAGCTCCTTTTACCCACTTGAACAACCATTCGGCATCAGCTAAAAACTGCCGTACACAAGAATGCGATACAGGACGACCAGGCATTTCAAATTGATGAAACGCACTACCTGCCTGCAAATGGAAGTTTACTGTAAACGGGAGTACCCAACTGCTATCCAGTGACGAATGACGAAGACGGGACTTCCAATTGACACCATAGCGTCCCGGGAAACTCGGTTTACGTTCCTCACCGGAATTACAAGCAGCAAACCGCACAAGGCGTCCACTATCATAACACGCATAACATTGATACTTCGGAGAAACAAAAACAATTTTTGGAATTGTGTCACCAGCCGGGTAATACTGGGGGAACACCGAATAAGCACGTAAATCCTTAAAGATTGTATCAGGTATTATAACGGTATCACCTAACCGGTAAAATTGTATATCCTTTCGGTTTAAAGTAGTAAAAGCACGATAACCTTCCATAGTTGCAGAATCTTTGCGATAGACTCTTCGAACAGAATCGAGCAAGTGTTTATCGAGAGCAGTCAGACGATAATGGATAACAGGAAACCTTTCGTTACCTTCTTTAATCTTTGCAGCGCGGGTAGAGTCAATTTTAAATTTGCGTACAGAATCTATACGGTGGAGGGAATCCCGGACAAAAAGTTCACGTTCCTGAGCTGAATTATCAGGACGGTTACAACCTGAAACAATGGTGAGAATAATAGCTGCACTAACTATTGCGCGAAACAAAAAGTGCTTAACAAATAACAGCATGAAAAATTATTGAATGAAAGGAAGATGCCAATAGTAAAAATAGACTACTAAATTAATAGTTTCTACGTTAATAATTAGCATGTTACACCACAAAAATTATGCCGTGGTTATCTTTGAATAGTCTGTATAGCCAGAATTGTGCAAAAAAAATGTTATTTGTAGAGATAGGGCATTGCCCTAACTACCAAATAGAAACCAATAATTTGTACTGAAAGTAAAATGAAAAAGGGAAAAATTCAGGTATTCTCCAACATCAACCAAACCCAAAAATTCGCTATAACCTGCTTACTCCTGACCATGGTAGTATCCATTTTCAGCCAGATATTTACCCATTAAATCATATTCATCATCATCGGCAGATGTTTCAGCTGCAAGACCATCTACATACCTATTATACATACAAAATGCAGCAGCAATAAGTACTGTATCGTGTATTTCCATGTCATTTGCTCCACGCTCACGGGCAAGTGCAATATCATCATCTGTCACGAAACTTCCACTCTGTTGAACTTTTGAAGCAATGGTTAGGAGTGCCTTCATTTTATCTGAAACTGGTGCCGTATCAGGATTTTCAAGAACTGCCATAACAAGTGCCCGTGTATTGCCCGGCAGATGCCATGCAGCTGCAGAGTGGCTTCTTGTGCAGAATTCACATTTGTTTCGAGAAGAAACAAAGGCTGCAATCAATTCTCTTTCTCCATGTGTAAGGGGAGAATCACCTCTGAGTAATATTTGTGCAAGCATAAGCATCGGCTTAGCAGTTTCCCTGCGGAATGAAAACAAGCTGCGGATTCCGGCAGTATTGGGAGGAGTAGGGATATGGGGCATTTGTGTATAGTTTTTATGTAGTTTTTTATGCAAAATTATGAAAATTCAGCAGTCTTTTACAGAATGTTTATTTGTTGAGTTTCGTTTCTATAGTGAGCGAGAAATTATTAATTGATTGATCCATTTGAAAAAAAAATCCTCTTATCAGATTTTATGATGAAATGCAGATGTTGAGTTGTATTTTTGCCGATGTCAAATCGCAATAGTGAAAAACAATTTTCATTTTCTAAGGAATCAACAATGTCATTTCGTTATAATTCCGGTTTCGGTAATGAATTTGCTTCAGAAGCAATTGAAGGTGCACTTCCCAAAGGTCAGAACTCTCCACAAAAAGCTCCCCTCGGTTTATATGCCGAACAGGTGAGCGGCACAGCATTTACCGCTCCCCGCCATACAAATCAACGAAGCTGGCTCTATCGTATCCGCCCGTCGGTTGTTCATAAACCATATAAACAGATTTCAAACGGACTTATCCGCTCCACTCCTTTCGATGAAGTGACAACACCTCCAAATCAACTTCGTTGGAGTCCGATTCCCATGCCTACAAACAAAGTAAATTTTGTAGAAGGCATTGTAACGATGGCAGGAAACGGTGATTCGAGTGTCCATTCGGGAGTAGGTGTTCATGTATATGCGGCAAATGATTCAATGGTTAACACTTTTTTCTATGATGCCGACGGTGAAATGCTGATAGTTCCTCAGCAGGGACGATTGGTACTATTTACGGAAATGGGATATTTAGAAGTAGCTCCCGGTGAAATTTGTGTAATCCCACGTGGGATAAAGTTCCGGGTTGAACTTCCCGACGGTGCATCCCGAGGGTATATTTGTGAGAATTACGGAGCAATGTTCCGCCTGCCTGATTTAGGACCTATTGGAGCGAACGGTCTGGCTAATCCGCGTGATTTTCTAACTCCTGTTGCTGCTTACGAAGACAAGGAAGGGGAGTTCAAGGTTATTGCAAAGTTTCTGGGAAATTTATGGGAGTCGGAGCTTGATCATTCACCGTTGAACGTTGTTGCATGGCATGGCAATTACGCTCCGTATAAATATGATTTGGCAAACTTTAACTGTATCAATAGCGTTACGTTCGATCATCCCGATCCATCAATATATACAGTTCTAACTGCTCCAAGCGAAATCCCCGGAACTGCCAATTGTGATTTTGTGATATTCCCTCCGCGTTGGATGGTGGCAGAGCATACCTTCCGTCCTCCTTGGTTCCACCGTAACTTTATGAATGAGTTTATGGGCTTGATTTTCGGAGCGTATGATGCTAAAGCAGAAGGATTTGTTCCAGGAGGATGCAGTTTACATAATTGCATGTCCGGTCACGGACCTGACGCAGCAACGTATGAAAAAGCAAGTACAGCCGAACTAAAACCCCATTATTTGGATAATACATTGGCATTTATGTTTGAAACAAGGTTTGTATGCCGTCCAACAAAATATGCTCTTGAAACAGGAGAATTGCAAATGGACTATTTTGAATGTTGGCAAGGATTAAAACCTGAATTTGGTCGGTAACGAAATGGCGTG
>CALMMI010000730.1 GCA_937868245.1 uncultured Ignavibacteria bacterium
TCGATTAATTTTAATTTCGGCTGGCATGTGAACGACAGTTTGTTTGGTGTGAAAACAACAATTTCATACAAATACCCAAGTGAGCAAGGTTGGTTCCCAATGCTTGCGTATGAAAGCTCAACAGTATTCAAGATAGATAATATGTTGGATTATCTAACTATCATGGGTGACAAGAACTTTGATATGCAAGAGGATTTGCTTCGTCATGTGCTGCAACTGACTACCTCTACTGCCCGTGGCATCTTGGCAGTAAAAACAGCCGGTACTCCGCTTGCTAAGATTTATCTACCGGTTATTACTACCATTGAGTTTATTGCTCCTGAGCAACAAGCTCCTGAGCAAGTAGTTGTTTCTGATGCTTCGGTGCAGGTGAGTGAGTAAAAATGGTTTGTTTGGAGATTTATAAAAAAAGCCGCACATTGTTTGTACGGCTTTTTTTTGGATTTTATAAATTGTATTGCAACTTCACTCCTAAATCAAATATCAAATCAGGTGCATAAACTCCTACACTTATATAATAATTACGTCCATATCTTCCCCATTTATCGCTTACCATATCTGCTTTATTTTGTAACTGCCCCATTACAATTGCATGAAACTGTACTGAGAGAAAATCTGTAAATTGATAACGGTTCAAAATACCGATTTTTCCTTGAAACATGGAAATATTTAAATTTACAGGGAAATCAGCATCTCTCGGTGTATCAGTATCATGAAGTCCTTGTGTACGTTTATGAATTGCAGAATAATTAGCTTGACAATAACTTAAGCCACCTGTTAAAGAGAATTCTATACCTCTTGTATTCAAATTGTCAACTGATACAAGAAAAATTCTGGAAGATAAACCAAGGTTCCATCCATCTAAAATTGTATTGGAATTTAACTCGCCTAAATTGTAAAAAGCGGATACTTGTGCTGACAGGTTTTGCCAATCACTATGTAAAAATACATATTCGACTTGAAACTCTAGAGGAGCAAAATTAGGATTGGCAAATTTGTTTTTAAGATCAGGGGATTGGTTGCTCTCGTTAGATGAACCCACCTGCACAAAAGTAGGACTGAAAGCACCTGTACCTATTGACAATACGAATCTTCCTGAAGTTGGTTTAAGCATTCTTAACTGCTCTAAAGTATAAGAATCACTTTGGCTGGATGCTCTGCTTGAATCTGATATTATTTGTCTTAATTCCTTTGGAATCGGTTTATGTGAAAAAGTTGTAAAGGTACCTAACCTATTACCAATATATTCATCTGAAAAGAACTCTTTTAACAATTGTATGTTACCTTTGTAATACCTAGTTCGTGTTCCTTTTATTTCATCAATATCATTATAATTGATAAATTGGATATCCGATTGAATTGTTTTCCAATTATAAGTACCTGTTCTTTTAGTAATGAATACCCCTTCATCAGTAACAATTAATATTTCACCACTTAGTACAGAATTATCCCGTTTGACAATCGTTTTGCTTGCTCTTTCATTCTTTCCAAAATCCTTATCATGAATTCTACCAATTAAATTCATTTCTGACGTTGGTATTTTTGAGATTGTTGAAAGTTCATAAATACTTTCAAAATTTTCAATATAGATAGGTAAGTAATTACTTATTATATTAGACTTAAACATTATTACTGTATCTGATTGTAAATATCTTTTTAGATAAAAGCCTATCGTAGAAGTGTCTATTGGGTAAGCCGTTGCAGACTGAATATCTCTTAAAAAATAGAATAGTTCGTAGTATAGTATATCGACACTGTCAATTACAGCACCAACTCTAGGGGAAACAATTATTGGATTTGCACCTTGAGGTGGTTGATTCAGACTTTGTGATAATGTTGAATTTAAGCTGCAAAAAAGAATGAAAAGAATAGTAAGGATTCTATAGAACTTCATAACATATTGAATTTAAACTTTATAAAATTATGTGTCTGTGACCTTGTAAATTTCTACATCTACAATCTATATTGAAACAATACTCCCAAGCATAATGAAATACTTTTGCGGGATAATTCATAAGAATAGATATTGTTTCTTCCATTGCTACCCTGATGTATTGTAACGTTGTCGGTTTTAGTAAATGGTAATCCGCTTGATAGTACAGCTAAAATATTAGCTGAAAAATCTTCATTCATTTGCAAACGATAGTATATTCCTGCATTAATATTGAAAGTAATGATATTCATATTTATAGTGCTATCTATATATCTTTGTGAGGTACTTGAAGGTAGGACATTTTTTACATCAAGAGAGAGATGCTGGAACTGTAAATCTAAGCCTATCTTTGCTTCAATTTCACTTCCTCTTTTATAGAGATCATCTAAAGACATTAAAATAAAACTTTTTAGAATTCCAATACTTGCACCTTTCCAAAAGGATTTATCAGGAAAGATAGCATCTGAATTAGTGAGGAGTGAAATATGGGATGAGATAGTTCCTCTTTTAACTGAATCATTACCAAAAATATAATCTAATCTAAATTCCAAGGGTAAATAATAGGAATCTGAATTACTTGAAGAAGTTGAACCATTAATCCAGCTGGTTTGTGTTAGTTGAAGATTAATTATAGAAGGTAAGGCATATCCAAAGCCTATACCTATTGTAAACCTACTTTGCTTTGGTTTTAGTAAACGTAGTTCATCTTCAGTCAAAAAATCAGTTCGAGTTTGAATTCGAGTAGCATCAAAAATTAGTTTGCGAAGCTCCTTTGGTATTGGTTTTTTCAATGAATATGAAAAAATACTTGTTCTGCTCAAAACATCTTCATCATTAAAATAATTTAAAAGGAGCTGCTTGTTACCATTAAAATAGCGGACATTAGCACCTCTAATTGTAGCAATTTCAATGTATGGTATATATTGAATATCATTTTGTATGGTTTTCCAATTGTATATTTCATTTTGACTTGTAATAAATATGCCTTCGTCAGTTACAACTAAAAGTTCTCCAGTTATTTCTTTGTTATCTCTTTTTTGCAAGCGAATAGGTAGTCTGTTATTTTTACGATCTTCATAATCAAGAATTTGTGCAATTTTATTTATTGCCGGAAATGATAATTTTGAATAGACTTTTTCATCTGATAATTGCTCAAAATTATCTATGTATTTGCTTAAGGAATTATTGACTGTCATCGATGGAAACGTAAGGGTAGTATCTGAGAGTTCGAATCTTTTTAGAACAAACATTACATTCACAGTATCGATTTGATATGCGGCTGCACTATTAACACCTTTAATGTAGTTAAAAAGGTTGTAGTAACGTAGATCAATACTATCAATTACAGCCCCGACTCTGGTGGAAATGGTGATTTGTTGTGAGGAAGGAGGAATTACAAGGGGGTTCTGAGAAAAGGAATGTGAAGATATAATCAACAAAATAACAAGTGCTACACATAATCTTAGAATAATCATAGAGCCTTTAATAAAAATTGATTTGAGACTGTAAAAACTATTTGCAAATCTACAGAATATTATCGAATATCTGAACAAATCTATATTATAGTGGAGACCTTAATTTAATAATGCTGAAAATTGCTGTTTATGAACCTTCTCTCAAAACGCATAATAAATCCCTGCACCAACTCCAAAACCAATATAATATTTATGGTCGGCATACGCTTCAATTCTCTTTCCTCCTAAAGGGGGATAAACATAATTAGTGCCTTTTGTATTTATATCCCTGTATAAATATCCACATTCTACATTAATTATAAACCTGCGGCTAAGTGCATATTCCCATCCCAAGCCTATCCCGGCAACGTAATCAGATTCATGAGTATAGGTGTCGTTAGTATTATCAGTATCAAAGTTATAGTTATAATTCGTGTTATCAACCCAAAAACTAAAACCGACAAATGAATAAAATCTGGAATCATGCCCTGTATAGAAATCTCTTTGCAATTCAGTTCCTATAGTACCGACAAGATATGAAGATTGATAGTCGGTAGAGTTATTATTCGAGCCACCGGTACCATAGATTGAACCTGTAAACTCGATTGTATAGGCTCTACTTAGATTGTATTCATAGCTTAAGCCATATCCTGAGAACATTGATCCTGCAAAACCTACTTTATTGTTAAGAGTCGGAACATATTCACCTGTGTTGCCGGAGCCTTGTGAATAGCTGATTGAGCTGCTTATAAGCAGGAACAGAAGTGTGCAGATGGGGTTTTTCATTTGGGTATATTATTGAGTTTGTGAAAAAAGAGTTCTTATTGTAAGAAGTACATGCTCAGTGATTATTTTCTTTTAGTATCTTATATATTTGTCATCAAAGTACCCGAATTCAGAAGGGGTAACATTATTGTAGAAAGATGATAGTGTACATCCACCAAATTCCCGAAAGGAAGTAATTATTATAGAAATTGTGTGAGACGGAAAATAATTTCATTCCTTCAGGTTTCTCTCTTTTTCAATCGTTCTTCCATAATAATTTCATCCCTTCAGGGTTTCTAAATTAGAATTCAACTACCAAAACCTCACTCCACCTTCGGCGTCTCCAACAATTCCAACCCTTCCACCTTCTGAATCTGATAATTCAATTCCCAATCAGTCTTAAACAGTGCTACCGGACGGTTCTGGTCATCATACGCAATTGGGATTGCTGCCGCAGGCATCACATTGCCGCCTATCCAGCGTGTACGGGTATAGGGGAGACGTTCTAAAATTATAAGCTCGTTGTATTCGGATTCCATACGCGATTGAAACACCTGCAATTGCAGTTCACCCACAGCAGCTACAAGCGGGGTAGGGCTGCGCTGTGCATCCTGGAAAATCTGAATAACACCTTCTTCACCCAACTGGTCGATTCCTTTACGGAAACTTTTGGAATATGAAC
>CALMMI010000731.1 GCA_937868245.1 uncultured Ignavibacteria bacterium
TCTACAACTTATTACCCAATATTCAATTACCTGCTGCAATTGGTTTTACTGCTAAAGGCAAGTTTTCTTTTTTCCATAGAATGGGTGAAAACGATGACATTGTAAATCAATCGAATGGATACTCAAAACTACAACAGCTTTCTGAGGGTCTGCTTAAGCAAAAAAAACTTATTCTAAAAGACTCTGTTAAAATTGACGAGAACGATAATATCATTTTAGGAAATTTCCAGATTGAAACATTTAAAGATGGGTATTCAATCTCCGATTCAAAGAAGAAACGATTAAATCTTTATGATCATACTGGAAAACAGATAGAAATGTTTGATTTTGGTGATAGTAGTGAATTCATTGGTTCCAAAATACCGCTATATACATACAGTAAAAAATATAACGATACTATTTTTTGCTTAGGTGCAAAACCATTGCTTATCCAAAAAGGACCTACACCTGAGAAGGATATGTATAATCTTCTTCCTAATCTTTGCATTATTCACAACAACAGGATAATCTGCGATACTTTTATCCCAAACACTTCCATATTGCCTCCATTAGTTGTATTGAAAAACTCAATCATAGCTAAAATAATAAAATGGAGTGCTTTACAAAACGAAGATACGCTCAGGGAAATGCCATCACTTGTGCAATTTACGAGCAAAGGACAGCCGGCACATTTTTTTGGGAAGGTCGATACTATCTATCTCAAAAAACCACAGAAATTCGAATTTTTCGGTAATGATATAGTACCGGAATCTGATACAAGTATCATTACTCTTGATTACTTGTCAGGAAGAGTCCAGATATTTTCTGATGCTGGTAAAATGTTAGCAAATTTCCAATATCAACCACTTTCATCAGCTGATACAAGTATTAAATTTGAATATTTGCAAATTTGTCGGGACGAATCAATTCAAAAGTATTACATCTTACTTAGAAATAAAGATACTAAGAAAAAATATATTTCGTGCATTGATAGGAATGGTTTGCCCTACTGGGAACTCCTTGAAGTTCCACAATCAACTGAACGTGTTGTGCGTGGTAAAGATGGGAATAAAGTGTTTCTTTGTAATAAAAAACGAAACGGAATTTATATTGAACAGTGGTCCATTGATTAAAATTACAGAACTCTGGCCAAGTAGTTATCACTATGAATAAAGGTTTCTTGAGTATCCATTATACATCCCTCAAACATCCGGCTCATCACTCCACTTATTCAATAGCTCACGCATAATGTTTATGGTAGCAAGGTAATACCTGTAAGTATATGTTTCTATTATTTATTAATTTTGCAAAGAAACAATATTGCACCCATTCGATTTAAAATCCTTTTTATCTTAAACTTTTTTTATCAATAAAACTACTATGAATTCAAAAAAGAACCATCACTACCTTAGCATCACTTCTATCCTCATCCTTCTTCTTCATGGAAGCATTACGATAATTGCACAATCAGCTACTCAACCCAAATCAATATGGACTACAAAAGTTGATGCAAACGAATGCAATATTCTAAAAATCTCATCAGATGGTGGGATAGTTGTCGTAGGCAGTAAAGGATCTGGTGACTCTTACTCAGTTCTCAAATATAACAGGCAAGGAGAGTTTGAATGGAGCAATCCTTTAGATTCTAACAGTTCCTTATATGCAACTTCTATTACTGAAGTAAAAGGTGAGGGATTTTCAATCTCAGGGTTTATTGGAGCAGGAAACGTTCGTCCAACACCATTTACCTATGGTTATGCAGCAGTTATAAATTATTTAGGTGTTGTTTCTTGGAAACGTACTCTTAGAGATGATACTAAAGACTTTTTTATGGGTTTATTTGACAATCCATATATTCGCACTAAAGATAGTTGCTATGCGCTGTTATACAATAATGCCATTCAACCTGCAAGCAAAGAAAACGGGTACGAGTTGACATTCCATTACTATAATAAGAACGGAGATATTAACAATGTTATATTAGATACAATTAAGGATTGTGAAGAAATAAGAGTGCATTCATTTCAGCAGACAGCAGACGGAGGATATTTTGGGTATTATTACCCAACCTCTGAAAATAGACCACGGGAATACTATGTAATAAAATTAGACAAAAACGGTGCTGTCCAATGGAAGAAAACATGGCAGGAAAATGTCTATACCCTTCGCGGAGGTACTGCTCTTGAGTTAAGGGACGGTAGTTTTGTAGTTGCTAATAATACAATCGGTCCAACAGGCAATGCACAACTACGGAAATTTTCTGCCTCAGGTGAGTTGATGTACCATAAAGAGATCATTGCCAAACAATTAACAAAGATAAACGCAATTGCAGAGACTAAAGGTAACGGGCTTGTTTTAGCTGGCTGTACGTTAGATTTTGACGGCGTTGATAACAAATGGCCCACCGAACGGCAGGATAATTATCTTGGTCATGTAAACAGCAATGGTGAGATAATAGAACAATCTGTGTGGGGAGTTGAAAATAAATTCGATATTCTATCTCAAGTTGCAGTAACCGATGATGGTAATTATATAATAGGCGGCATTGGCGGAGAAACAGGCACAGCCTTCATTTCAAAAATTACTCCAAATGTAAGTTCTGTTTTTGAAGTGACTTCGGAAGCAAATGTTTTCAATCTGCGTGTTATCGAAGAAGGTACAAAACAGAGTGCTGCATATACTATTCCAAACAACGCTAACGTTACAGTATCGATTTACAATCTCGAAGGAAAAGAAGTACACCCTCTGTTACAAAATACTTACCAACAAGCAGGTACATACAACATTCCACTAACAACTTCCCAACTTGTAACAGGACAGTATTTCCTTAGATTTACAGATGGTAAAACATCAGTAACAAAACCGTTGGTAATAGTTCGATAATTATTGATTATCAATCCTAAAAAAGATGCCGCAAAGATGAAAACCCTTGCGGCATTTTATTTTCATATTTTAGATACACCCACTACACATCCGGCTCATCACTCCACTTATCCAATAGCTCGCGCATCGGGTCCAAATGCCGTACAAATATTTGTAAGCACATCAGCATCACAAACATCGTATGCTGCGAAAGCGGGTCGCACGGTAATTGCATAAACCACCGGACAATCATTGTTGGGGCAGTTGCTACCAGTACTGCCGCGCCAATCGTTCCTGATATATTCCCCACATGTACATTACGACGGATAGTAAAATATCCCGTTAGCCACATCAAGCACCAGAAAATCAAGGTTATCGGGTTGATTGCAAGCGATACTCCCGCAGCAGTTGCCAAACCACGCCCGCCTTTTCCCTTGAGGAAAACATTGAAATTATGCCCGAGAACTACTAATATCCCCGCAAGTGCAGCACTGAAAAACTCATTATCCATGATTAACCGCGCTAGCATAACTGCCCCGTACCCTTTGGCAAGGTCGAGTATCAATACCATTGCACCTAATCCTTTACTTCCTGTTGTTTCATAACTGTTCAGCATCCCGACATTACCGCTGCCTTCGTCGCGAATATCTTTTCCTGTTGTAAATTTTACCAATAAATACGCGCTCGGTATCGTTCCGATTAAATAGCTGAGCAAAGCAACAAGTATATGCATAATTTGTTTAATTGAAAGAAAAATCACCCGCTAACTTTTATTACGAAAGCCGGTAAAGCAGTTGGACAAGTCCAGTCGAAAACGTTTCTGTTTTAATAAGGGTTAACGGTATTCTTTTATGTATATCAACGAACAACGGCGTTCCCCCACCCAGAAGTATCGGATGAATGGAAAGCATAAGTTCATCAATCAGCCCTAAATTCATAAATTCAGTTACTAACTTTGCTCCACCGAAAAGCCAAATATCCTTTCCGTTTTGGTTCTTGATTTCCATAACAGCAGACTCAATATTATCCGCGATTACTGTTGCATTACCTAAATCGTGAAGAGTTCTCGAGAACACATACTTCATCATTTCAGGATATGGATTTTCTTCGGTACTCATCAATAGTTCGTAACTCTTACGACCGAAAAATATCGCATCAGTATTCTTGAAAAATTCAGTCATATTGTAGTCTTGGTCAGTAAAGCACCAATCATATTCACCGTTTGGTCCTTCGATAAAGCCGTCCAAACTGACAGCAAGATTTAAAATTATCTTTCGCATTAGCTTTTTTCATTTCTTAATATATCAATCATTTTCTTCTTCGGCACTTTGAATAGATGAGAGCGCATCATTCATATAGTACGATAGTGCACCAGAAGGACATTTCTTAACTTGTTCAACAATTGCCTCAGAAGATGCTCCGTCAATTTCAATCCAAGGTCTTTCCGATGGATGGAATACAGTAGGCAACCCACGTGCACAGTTACCGGAATGGGTACATCTTTGTGGTTGCCATACAACGGTTATATCACCGTTTGTATATTTGGTTGTGATTGTTCTTTCGTTCATTGTATGTTTCTCCTAATTTAGTATAGAAAATCATTTAGAAAGAGTGTTTATGCACATAAACTCTTGCATTTGATAATTAACTCATTACGTTTTACAACAATAACAAGTATGTATTTTGTCCTAGTACTTCTTCCCTAAAATCTTTCGAGCCTCTGCAAGACCATGCTCAATTGTTTGTTCAGGAATTTCAACTTCAAATCCTGTATGAGGCACTCCGTGTTGTGCTGCAATTCTCCGTTTCACTTCAAGGAATGCTTCTTCCGCTTCGGCGGCACGTTCCAAGTACAATAGAGCATAGGCGCGTAGGTGGAGCGCATACGCCTGTTTCGGAGCTTTTTCAAGTGAATCATCCGCCCACATCAATGCTTCGTGATACCGTTTGCCATTACCTGCAATTTGTGCCAGTGCAGCTGACGCACTCGCTCCGATTGTAGTTGAAAGAGTACCGAACTCAATCGCTAATTTTAATGCCTGCTCTGATTGGTCAACAAGATTCATCCTTCCAAGCGTTTGCCCCAACTGAAACCATGCATAACTATTTTCCGGTTCTTCCTTTACGTGTTCGATTAGCAGTTCATAATTACGTTTTACCTTCTGCTCCATCACTTCGCGGTTTTGGTCATAACCAAGATGCAATATCTCCACTTCACTCATAATGAGCTGACCGCCGAGCATTAGGATTGAGGGTGTTATCTGTTCATGCACACGTCCTTGAAAATACATGTTTGGATACCCGTAGTTCTTAAAGATGCGTGGGTAACTGCCCCTATGAACTTCACTTTCTCCTGATATTTGCCTATGCGGACTAACAATTGAACAGACCACTGCTCCAATTTCATCGGGCAATGCTTCAAGCATCGAACGGAGATGTGTCCCTGCCGCAGAATGTAGCCGTTCGTCTGCATCAAGATAGAGTATCCATTTTCCAGTACAATACTTTAACGATTCGTTGCGAGCTTCGGCAAAATCCCCCGTCCATTCTTTTTCATAGACGGTTGCACCGAATGAGCGGGCAATCTCCATTGTAGAATCACTTGAACCCGTATCAACAATAATAATTTCATCAACGATATTCTTTATACTTTCCAAACACCCCGCCAGGTTTTTCTCCTCATTTTTTACTATCATGCTTAATGAAAGAAGAGGTTTTTCCCCTTTCTTTTGAGACAACGTATCTTTCGGATTATTTTCGGACTTCATAACCTTTTGAAAGAAGTCTGATTTGGGTTTTGGGATTTCCGGTGTTGCTGTAGCCTTCTGAAGTTGAACATGTGCCAAAAACCCTTGAATATCCTCACGTTCGGGTGCAATCTCAGCAGCTTGCAACAAATACTTCTCAGCATCCTCGAATTCCAGTTTACGGAGGCATACATTTGCAGCACCCACCAAACATCCAAGTTCACGTGCATTGAATTGTAAGCCCCGTTCAAATTCTCCACCTGCTTCATCCCACAATTGCAAAGCGGCATAGCTGCGTCCCAAGCGGAAAGCGAGCTGTTCGGGAGGAAGGTGATATTCCCCTGCAATTTGCGCAAGCCCGTTTCCTGACTGTACAGAAAACTCCATTGCCTCGTAGCTTTCGATTGCCTCTGCATAGCGCCCAAGAGCAGAATATGATTCACCAAGAATGAAATGAGCCATTACTTGCTGCGGAATTATTGCAAGCGACTGTTTAGCAAATGAAATTGCTCGGTCACAATCATTTAATTGAAAAGCAATAATAGCAGCATAGCAAAGAGATTGCGGACGGACAATACTCTGCTCACCAGCATATTTTATCGCACTTTGAATATCCTTCTCCGCTGCCACAATATTACCCAAAGCCAGGTAAGTTTTCCCGCGGTTAAAATACGCATACGCATGAGTTGGGCGAAGTTCAATTGCCTTATCAAGCAAGGTAAGATTGCGCTTCTGTTTTCCAAGCATTGCATCGGAAGAAAGGTTGTACCCTTCATGATAAAACTTAACGGGAGAATGTTCCACCTCTAACCCAAGCTGCATTATCGATTCCAAAACCTGCTCGTGAATGATTCCCTCAAAACGGATTTTCGGATTATTTCGGAACAGCCGTAAAAGTTTTGAAGAATAACTATCAACAGCTCCATCGGCACGTGCTGCATCCGAGCGAACATCTACCAAGAAGCCTCCGGTTGAAGTCTTGCTTGCTGCCAGCGTCCAAACAACATCCTTTGGATTTAGAAGCCGTTCATCGCAGTCTATGCTTAAAATCCACTCACATTCAGCAGCCTCAAGAGCTATGTTGCGCGCGTCGGCAAAACTGTTATTCCATGTATGATACAGGACACGGCATCCGTAACTTTCTGCAATTGCAACTGTTGAATCCTCGGAGCCGGTATCAACAAGAATAATTTCATTTGCAATCGAAGCAACAGACTCAAGACATTCCGCAAGCATTTTCTCTTCATTTCGAGCAATGATACAAACGGAAAGAAGGTTCTCACTCATAATTTAGTTTTCAGTTGTACACATAATCGGAAGTAATTCAGTCCAAATCTTCACCCAAAATTACCAACATCATGCCAATAAAAAAACTGCATCAGAATTTCTGATGCAGTTTTCAGGGGAAATCACATAAAGTTTTAGGTAATAATATACGTATTTAACCCGTTGTTGCAAATGTGCTACTTACAGTCAAGTCATTTGGTACAAACGACTTTCCTTACAAGCGTTTTAACGGAATGGCAGTTGTAACAACTGCCATGACTGTTTTTTATTTATATAGTATTCTAACACACTTTGGGTTAAATACGTATATTATTTCCAAATTTTACTTTCCACCGACGAATTCAATAATATTACCGGAAGGATCAACAGCTTCGAACCAATAATTATTATTTCCCATATCTAATGGCTCTTCACACAGGCACTCAACATTTGCATTCTTGAGTTTTTCGAGCATTGCCGATATGGAAGGTACTTCAAAACACAATGTAGTTCTGATTTCAGTTTTAGGCCTGGGAGCGCGGGTACGTCTTCCAATCAGATATAATCCCCGTTTGTCGGGCAGTCGGAAGTAACAGGCAAAGTCACTCATTGGAGAGTAATCTTCTATTCCAAGTAACCCGTTGTAAAATGCAAATGATGCTGCATAATCTTCGGCGTAGATGCTTCCCATGTCTATGCCCATTACCGTTGTTTGATTTTCCATTGATTCTTCCTTAGTGTACATACTGTAAAA
>CALMMI010000732.1 GCA_937868245.1 uncultured Ignavibacteria bacterium
GGGAGGGCAGTATCAGAGTGCAAACGCGATCTGATAATCACTCGTGAAATGCTTTTGGCGGGGCCATCGAACAGTATAGCAAAGAAAAGATCTATACCGACTGTGATAGACATGGCTGAAAATTACCCTGGAGCAATGAGAGGGTGGAAGCAATATCAATCCCGCTTGCTTTCAAGATTTGCAGTTAATACATTGCGGTTACCGGATAAACTGGAAAAAAATGCTGTACTGGGGTCGGATGGTATAATTGTTGTGTGTGATGAACAAGCAGGTAGGTTGAATAGCCTTTACAAGTTTCCTGTCAATCAAATTGAACTTGTGCAGAATACTCCTGAATTAGGGACGTTTTCAAAGATAAGAAAAGAATGTAGCCAGCCTCCGGTAGTATTCGGGCATCACGGCTTATTTACGTTAGACAGGGGTTTGGAAAACCTTGTACGCGGGTTCGAGATTGCTGCAAACGAACTGCAATCAATACGGCTTCAATTGTACGGAAAAGGTGAAACATACAACGATATTAACCGGATAATCTCTTCGTCTGCTCATAGGGACAAGATGGAGATTCACGGAGAATACCCGTTATCGATGTTGCCGGAAATATACAGCAAAGTGGATGTCGGGGTTTTGCCCTATTTTCCGGATGAAAATTTTAATATGACAATAGCTAATAAGCTGTTTGATTATCTTTCCTGCGGTAAGCCCGTAATTGTTTCGGAAGCACTGCCTATGAAGCGGATTATTGAAGAAACTAAGGCAGGAATAAGCACCGATTGTTCAACACCCGAGAAGATTGCTTCAGCGATAAAACAAATTTTTCACTCAAATCTTAAGGAAATGAGTGAAAATGGACAAAAATTTGCTGAAAAAAAATATAATTGGGCGGTAGATTCAGAGAGATTATGTAAATTCGCAAAGAAATTCATCACTTAAGCCGCGTAAAGAAATGCACAATACGACGGAAGGCCGAGGGGATTCACAAAAGACATGTGCTGTACTTGTGGTTTCTTGCGATAACTACTCAGATGTATGGCAACCATTTTTTGAGTTATTTAAGCGATTTTGGGGGAATTGTCCTTATCCTGTTTATTTACTGACCAATCATCTACGTCCACAGATTGAAGATGTTTCTATAATCAATGTTGGTGATGATATCTCTTGGTCGGACAATCTTATTGCCGGACTTCAGCAAATCAAAGAAGATTACGTATTTCTTTTCCTTGAAGATTTGATGCTTGAAGGGATTGTAAATTCTGAAAAAGTAAAGGAAGTATTCGATTGGACTATTGTAAACCAGATTAATTACGTTCGACTTAATCCATCTACAAAACCAGATTTACCATATAATTCTACAGTAGGAATTGTATCTAAAGGGACTATCTACCGTGCTTCGGTTGTAGTTTGTCTTTGGAAAAAAAATGTACTCTCGGCACTTCTGAAAAAAGGGGAGAACGCCTGGGAGTTTGAAAAATACGGTTCTATACGATCCGATGAATATGATGGATTTTACTCTACATATCATAACTATTTTCCGATTATCAACAGTATCATTAAACGTGTTTGGGAAACCTCGGCTGTCAATAGGCTAAAGAGGCTCAATATCAACCTTGATTTTTCAAAAAGAAGGAAAATGACGTTTAGTGAATCACTTGTATGGAAATTTAAATTAACACGATCTCTGATTTTTAATCTTTTTCCGGCGAAGACCAGACGGTATATTAAGTCTTTAGCACAGGGCGGAAAATAAAAATCTAACCGACCTAAAAAACAATATATATAATTCATAGATTTATCCACCACTTCTGCACTATAATCCTATGCAAGAAGAAGATGAAAAACAACCCGAAAGCAATGAGTCTGACCGAATGACGGCAAATACTCATGGCAACTATCAGCGTGGTAACTACCAGCGTAATAATCAACCGTATGGCGGAGGAACATATTCTCCCAATAGAGGGAATTATTCAGGTGGTAATAGACCCAACGATCGACCGGCAGATCGTACTTATCCAAACAATAGAAATACATATTCTGATCGTCAGCCCCGTCAAGGTGGCACAGGTGGAGGCGATAACCGTTCATCCTACGGAAGTAACAACCGTACTTATGATAACCGTGCAGGTGGCAACCGCCCTTATCCTCCACGTCAGGACGGATATTCACCAAACCGCTCTTACGATAACCGTTCAAACGATGGTCGTTCAAGCGGATATAAGCCCCGTGAAGGTGGAGACAACCGCCGTCCCTACGATAATAACGCTCCTCAACGTGGCGGGTACGAACGCCGACCTAGCACAGGAGATAGAAATCCACGGGATAGGTACAATGCCGGAGGCAAGCCTCAGTACAAACAAAAAAATGAACCTCTTCAACCTAAACCAAAGATAAGAACAATTACTCTTATTAAAGTCTTGAGCCGTTTGGATTATGGTTCTCCTAAGCAATGTTTGCAGCAAATTCAAAACGGCAAGGTGTATGTTAACGACGTTCTTGCTAAAGACCAAAATGTACCTATCGTACCTTACAAAGAAAAAATTGTGGTCGATGGAGTAGTGGTTCAACAAAAGCAAAAGAACGTGTATATAGTGATGCACAAACCGCGTGGAATTTCTGGATCTATCGATAAGAACGATTCGATTTTCCAAATGCTCCGTCATAACCGGGGATGGTTTTTTCCTCTTGGTTGTTTGGATAAAGCATCAAGTGGGATAATTGTTATCACTAACGACCCTGCACATAAAGACCCTGCAAAATCTCCATTTAAGTTATTGGAAAAAGAGTATTGGGTTAAAGTTCATAAGGTTCTTACACCAAAGCAAATTGCGCAGCTTGAACTTACGTTATGCAAGGAATTAAATGAAACTGTTAAAATAGACTTAGCGAGTGCAAATACACGTAATACTGTGATTTCAATCTCTTTGTTTAATTCTACTCCTGCTCAAATCCGTACCTGTTTGAAAAAACTGGATTTGGAAACCATGTCGTTCGAACGTAGAAGGTTCTCTTCGATTGTTAATACCGAAACATTGCGCTCCGGGTCGTGGAGACAGTTGAATATACAGGAAATCCGTGAGTTAATGGGAGATGTTGTGGAAATGCAGGAATATATTCCTTCGCCTGAACCAGTTAAAACTGTAAGTCCTGTTAAAGAAAGTAAGGCAGAACCGGAATCTACTCCAACAAGCAAATGGCAAAAGCTTAAGAAACAATTGCTTGGCAGCTAAGTAAACTGTACAATACCGGATGAGAAAAGGCACAATAAGTGAAACGCTTATTGTGCCTTTTAGTTTTAGGCACAAAAAGCAATATGAATTACAAGTTAATTCTGTAGTAGAGATAGGGCATTGCCCTATCTTAGGGTGTTCTACGGAATTGTTAGTTGATTCCTATTCAATGTAAGTTTGATATAAATACTAGTAATTAACAACCCTAACTATAGGACGCTAGACAGGGCAATGCCCTGTCT
>CALMMI010000733.1 GCA_937868245.1 uncultured Ignavibacteria bacterium
AATGTCGCTTAGTGGCAAAGTGCATTATATTTTTTTGTTTCAACAAATTATAATGGAACTTTTTGAGGGTTAGGTCAAGTATAATAGTCCTTAGATGTTTTTCTGAAGATAGGCTGATTACTGTTTTTCAATTTTGTAGAAGACAATACTATATGAAAATCTCCACCGCGATGATAATACTGTTCTGTATATCAGTATTATTTACCAATCTGTCATTTTCACAACAAGCCGTTCAAATCCAGACGAACAGAAATGGCATCCACATTGTAATACGCGGTTTACAAGCAACCACCCTGCCGATACGCCAAACAAATACATCAAGAGCATTGATAACCAATAGCCGTTATTCAGAGCCTACTTCCGATAAAAGCGGAGCAGCTTTGGAATTACTTCGAATCCCGATTGCCATTCCAAAATCCAGTCAGATTGTACCAATTCTTCAGCTTTTCAAAACAAAAAAAATAGCTACTACTTCTATTGGCAGTTCATCTGTTTTACAAAGTCAATCCTTAGCACAGGTTGCGGATATTTTTCTACCCAACTTCATTCAAAAACCTTCTGTATCCCTTCGTCCCGTAGGGATTGAACGTGGAGTTCAGATTGCCGACATCATAATTCAGCCTTTCTACTATTCATCTGCTACGGGTGAACTTTTGATACTCGATTCTGCTGAAATTGACATTCCATTTGGCATCACTCTTCCAAACAACTCAGAACTGCTTGCACCTTCAGAACGTGGATCGTTTTCTGCTATTGCTAATCAAAATCAAATCCCTTCCCTACGGCAATTGAACCTAGATAGTGATAGGAAATCACCCAAGACTTTAGTTGCGAAGGATTCCGTAAACGCATGGTACAACCCCAAAACAACCTACCTGCGTATTGCAACAACCACTGATGGTGTTGCGCACATCCAAGCAAAAGATATTCTTGCAGCAGCTCCTGAATGGAACGGTCTATCAACCGATGGGCTTCATCTTCTCTATAAAGGTAAGGAGTACCACCTGGGTTTGAACGACGCAAATAATACAATAGACGCAAATGATGAGTATTTTTTTGCAGGCAAACGAACCGTAGGCGACTCTACATGGCAGAATTGCATTACTCCCGATGCTGTCTATTATCTTTACTTCGATGCATCAGTTCCCGGCAAACGATACACTCAATTTCCGTCAGTATCCCAAGCAAATACAGAGATACAATCCGTTTCAATCAATAAGCATATAGAAGAAGACCGTTTTAATTATTGGGGTGACGATGATCCGAATAGAGTCGGTGGGGGTCTAAGCCAGTACGATTCCCATGTTCTCTTTAACGAAGGATTCTATTGGCTTAATCTGAATAACAACATATTTGAATACAACAAACTATTCACGTATAATCTAATGGTTTCTCCATCGGATGCAAATGGAGACATGCTGGAAACAAGTGTAAGCTTCCATACAAATAAAAAAAACAATTACAACGAACCCAATTATTCAGTTTTCAGCGGCATAAACAAAAGCGAGAAAACACACCGGACAGTAGATGGAGTTACAAACGAAAGTATAGCATTCAGTATCCCAAGCTCAAACTATCTGGGCGGTAGTAACCTGGTATATGTTAAATCCGATACGGTTTCAAAGGACGACAAAGGGACAGCCAGAGTTGCCGATATGCTTATCAACTACATAACCCTCTCAGGCAAGGTAAAACCTTTTGCAGAATCAGGAAAAGCGGATTTTAAAATTGCTTCTGTTCCCCAGCAGTCCTTTGTGAATATACGTGGTTTTAAGTCTTCACAGGTTGCAATCATTGATACCATACATTCATTCTTCACAACAAAGACAGGGACATCGGGCACTTCTATTAGGGCAGGTGCTTCCGGAGGCACTTCTCCAAGAATATCAATAGTTGTGAATGATGCAGTAATAGTGGCTCAGGATTCTGTTGCGCTTTACGTAACAATCGCAGATGCACCCGATTTTGGTACTATTCACACTCAACGGTTTGATCAGAATACAAGCGGTTTGCGTTCATTTGTCGATGCCACCCCCACGGGAAGTGTTATTACTGCAACAAGCAATTTGATCTCTGTTTCACAGGAGATGAAACAGGTTTTCAGCGCATTGGGTAGCCAGGAAATAAATTCATTAGACGCAAATAATACATGGACTGGTGTTTTCCAAAAAGGGAATACTGCTGCAACACGTGAAAAGCGAGGTGAAATTTCTTCGCTTGCAGAATTCATTGTGCATAATGGAGGGAAATCTTATCAAGTTGACCTTGCGCTCCCCATTGGTAATGATTATGAAATTCAAGCTGCTGATATTCTATCAGCCGAGAAACCAACCGTTACCCGTGAACTACCAAGCAACCTGCATGATACAACCCAACGATTTGATGCAATAATCGTTACTCACAATAATTTTAAAGAAGCAGCCGACCGTTTGGCTACGTACAGGGCATCCCAAGGTTGGAAAATTACCGTGGTGAGAGTGGAAGACATATACAAGGAATTTTACGGCGGCGAAAAATCTCCACATGCTATCAAAGCATTCCTAAAATATGCATATACAAATTGGAAAAAACCTTCGCCATCCTATGTTACAATATTTGGAGATGCTTCATGGGATCCAAGGAAATTTGAGTATAATTCTGTAGAGACCGACTATGTGCCTGCATACGGAAATCCTGTGAGTGATTTCTGGCTTACACTTCTTGACGGTGAAGATTTAATTCCCGAAATGGCTATCGGCAGACTCCCGGTTAGATCTATTGTAGAAGCTAATGACATGGTTGATAAATTAATTGAATACGATACGCTTCCGGCAGCTCCATGGAAAAAGAAATACGTTTTTCTATCAGGAGGCGACAGAAGCTTTTATGATAAATTTGATGATGTAGGATATAACTTTATACTTCCCAAGCCGATATGCGGCGACACTGTACGTATAAGAGGAGATTTAGGACCGGAGCTTGCCAAAGCAACAACTATTCGTGCTGCCATTAACGACGGTGCAGTTTGGCTTTCTTTTTTCGGGCATAGTGCACCAACCATATTCGACCTTGACGGATGGGCAGTAGAAGATTTGAATAATCGAAGCAGATATAATTTATTGACAACTTATTCATGTAATAGCGGAGCGTTTGCTAACCCTTACGGCATTGCCCGTAACGAATCGTATGTGATTTCTCCTCATAGGGGTTCGATTGCTGCATTTGGAAGTTCAGGAATTGGGGTAGCTGATGATGATGCATTAATGCAATATAGTTTTCATAAGTACATGAATGAAGATACAGTGCGAGTACTCGGCGATATGTTAAACAATGCAAAAAGGGGCTGGGAGACTCAAATAATAAATACAGTTATGCAGTATTCGTTAATTGGAGATCCGCTTACCAGATTGGCATTAGACAACAAACAGGATTTGTACGCTTTACCACAAGAAGTAACTGTTTCTTCCCTTTCAGGTGAAAGTGTCGTAACCGAAGTGGATTCCACTGCAAATATTACTTTTACAATTCGTAATGCAGGTGTTGGCACTGAACAGGAAATTCCTATTCTACTTATTCATAGATTCCCCGGTGGAGTGGATTCCTCCTATATTACAATTAGTGAATTATGTAGTTTCGAGGTAAGAAGTAAACTATTGATTATAAAGAATTTGCCCGGCACACATACATTTACAATAGTTATTGACCCAACCTCTATCCTTGATGAAACAAAACGTAGCAATAATACAACAACAATTTCTTTTGATGTTTACAGTGCCGGACTTTCCGCATTAGACCCCCTTCCATTTTGGGATGTTGACGCACAAATACCTGCATTCCGGTTAGTTCAACCGCAGCCGATTCTGCAACCCGAATATGAATTTTTACTTGAGAATACCTCAGGTGAAAATATTGCTCACCTTTTAGCTAAAGTCCCTTCGCAAGAATTGACAATACATGAAGCGTATATCGAATGGTTACCCCGGGTACAACTGAACGCAGGTATGTCATATACCCTTTCTGCTCGAGTAACGAATATCGAAAACAACAAAACCAGTACCTGGCTTCATATTCCCTTTCATGCAGTTTCATCCCTAAAAGAATATACAGCCAACTGGAAACAAAATTCTAACAAAGAGATTCTCCAGAATACATTCCGCGAAATTATTCCCAATAAGTATTCCGATTCAACATACAAATTACGATTGAATACCTACTCTATTCCATTATCGGTGGTAGCTAGTAACGGTCATGCGTATGCAAAAATCAAAGTTGGTGAATCCGAACCGATTAACTTCAATATCTATACAAGGTTTAATGTTATACACCTTACCCCTTACGATACAAATTTTCGATATTTCGACTTTGAAACTTTTTACAAAACCGGACGCTCCGGTACAGCAGCTGATTTAGTTGTATATCTTCGAGACAGTGTTGCCTGGGGTGATGTTGTTATTCTAGCACCTGCCGGAGCAGCATTCAATTCCTTCTTTCAATTTTTCCCGGAGGATTCTGTCGGCAGCATGAAAAGTTTGTCTCAAATTCTTATGAAGCAGTATGGAGCTACTCTGATTGATTCTGTTTTAAATTATAAGGTTAGTTATTATCCTGATGGCAGACCTATAGATACAATTTTCTACAATTCTACAGGCTATGCTTTAATCGCCAGGAAAGATTCATTACCGCATCCTGTAAAGGAAGTGTATGGATATTGGGAGGACACTGTTTCACTTGCAGATACAATTCCTTTTTATTCGCTATCAGGAGAAGTTCTCTCTCCTGTAATAGGTCCGGCAGCTGCATGGGATTCA
>CALMMI010000734.1 GCA_937868245.1 uncultured Ignavibacteria bacterium
TTGTAGGCGGGCTGCATGACATTGAGACGGGGCGGGTTACTTTTTATGAGTAGTATGTGATGCTAATTTCTGATGTCCATTCATTATAATAAAATGAATGGACATTTTGTTTTCGTAGCTATAGGCGGTACACAATAGTTGTACTGATACTTGGGAAAACCGGAAACTCAAAGCTGTAGTCTATCCATTGTGAACTTGGTTTCTTTACCTGTCGATTGTCATATATTTGAATTAATAGCCCGGCATCAATTGAAAGGGTAACAGCATCCGACAGGTTAAAATCACGTCCCAAACGAAAATTACTGTAAATATAGGTGTCTTTTACGAAGTCGGTTTCTTCCCAAAGATAAGTTACTCCGGCACGAACATACCATATACCTTGCATTGACCGTTCGGATACAGTTCCAAAATGGTAATGACCATCCACCATCAGCGAAACAATCGTTTCTCCCCCAACAGGGAGAGAGCCGATACTAAATCCAAATTGAGTCTGCCCAGTTTGATAACGCATACCTAAACTCAGCAATTCCGGAATTCCTGTAGCACCGGTTAGGCAAATTCTATCTTGTGCTGAAAGTGAAGAAGCAGAATACAGTCCTGTTGCTGTGAATATCAGTACACCAAGTATAATGCTCGTTATCTTTTTCATGGAAGTTGTTCAAATAATTTTGTAATACCAACCTTGTCCTATACAATACACATACATTGCATGCTCAACTGTTAATTTCTTATGTATAATCATAAAACAACTTCACTACATCTTCATTTAATGCAAATACAGATTTCCTATCGTATAGAATTATACCGCCTGGCACCCCATTTTTTGAAAACACCATTTGCCACAATTGATTTTTTCTTGCTCTAAAAGCACCTGCACACATTAGCAGATAATATTTCCACATACGGAAGAACTTTTCATCGTACTTATCTTTCAAATTATCCCAATTAGCAACAAAGTTGTTGTGCCATGCTACCAATGTCTTATCATAATCAGCACCGAAATTGTGGCAATCTTCTAACACAAACAAACCATCAATTGCTTTCCCAATTTGTTGGATGGAGGGCAACATTGAACCGGGAAAAATATATTTGTTCATCCACGGGTCGGTTGAGGTAAGTGATGTACTGTTTCCAATTGTATGAAGTAAAAACAAACCTTCATCTTTTAAGCACTTATGTACGATTTGCATATACTTCCTATAATTCTTGTACCCCACATGCTCAAACATACCAATTGATACAATCGCATCAAACTTTTCGCTTAAATCTCTATAGTCCATTAGTTTAAGTTCTATTGGCATTCCTGCGCACATTTTTCTCCCCAATTCAATTTGCTGTTCTGATACTGTAATACCGGTTACATGCACAGAGTATTTTTCTACAGCAAATTTTGCAAAACTGCCCCAACCGCATCCAATATCAAGAACTTTCATTCCTGAATGCAGATTTAATTTTCTACACGTCATATCCAATTTATGCTCTTGAGCTTCTTCAAGATTGGCAGCATTTTTCCAATACCCGCAGGTATAGGTCATTCTTTTATCAAGCATATTGATAAAAATATCATTACCAAGATCATAGTGTTTTTGACCGTTGTCAAATGCAAGTGCCTTAGTTTGCTTGTTAAAAATTTTTGCAAGGAAAATCTCAGTAACTAATTTCCAATTGGTTTTGATCTTTTTATCAATATTTGATTCTAAAACTCTGGTAAAGAATTCATCCAGTTGTTTACAATCCCACAACTTTTCTACATACGCTTCTCCGGCTCCTAAAGAGCCGCTCGAGAATACTTTCGAGTAGAACTCATCATTGTTTACTATAATATCCCAAGGGTTTTTTCCATTGATGCTAATTTGAGCTGAAGCCAGAAGTTCGTTTAGACTTGATTTTAATCGTTCAGTTTTCATGTTATATAATAATTGACTCAAACATGAGGATTAACTGTAAGTTTCAACAAAAATAGGCAGTAAATTAGAACTATTCAATAGAATATTCAACAGGTACAAGTTTATAGTTTGATGAATTCAACTCTGCGGTTCTTTGCTTTATTCAACACATTTTCATTTGGCGCAAGAGGCTCGGTAGAACCTTTACCATCTGTTTCAATCCTTGCATTTTCAATCGAAAATCCATCCACAAGCTCTTTCTTTACTGAGGCAGCCCTACGTTTTGAAAGATCGAGATTAAGTGCATTATCACCATCCGAATCGGTATGCCCCACTATCTTAATTTTCAAATTTGGATTCTCTTTCATAACTTGTGCAATTTCTTTTAAAGTAGAATATGATTCAGGTTTTACTTTATCGGAATTTACATCAAATTGAATCCCATAGGAAATCAACTTGCCCTCTTTAAGTAACTTATTTCGCATATCAGGCAGTCCGGCTGCAATTCTAAAATTAGCGATTAGCGGTGTTCCTTCTTCGTTTGTTTGAAACCTGAAAATATTATACTTGTAGTTGGCTATCATTCCACGGGGTAAATCAAATACCTTGTTTTGCCCTACGTACATACGGAGCCTCTGTTTCTGCACCCAAAAAGCAAAGTGAATTTTTTCGGATGCCTTAATTATTTGGCTTACACTTCCATTATCTTTATACCCCTCGTCGGTATCCGACCAATTAGTCCATGAAATTGTTTCATAACTTGGAGTAATTCTAACACCTGCTTTGCCAGGTATAGCACCACCTTCATTTGGATTGCTTACAGTTCCGCTTACAATTAAGAAATCAACACCGCTCATCATCTCATTATCGCTTACATTATGCGGAATAATATCAAATTCTATCGTAAAATTCTCAGAATAGTCACCCTTTGTTTCTGGAATAAAATACCCGCTTTTGGTCATTTGAAACCAGTGTTCCGGATTATTTGAAACAGTAACTATTTCACCGCTACTGTTTGTGTTCCATTGAGCAGGGAAATCTCCTATTGTTTCGGAGGCGAAGTCATCAAAGAAAACAACTTTCTCACCCGGTATAAAATCATACTTTGATGTAATCTGATTTACTTCCTGAGAGTGCATGTAAAAACATGAGACGAAAAAAATAAAACCGGATAAAAGACTACTTTTTGACGTTTTCATAGGAGATTCCCTTATAGTATTATACAGCCAATTCTTATTCTTCATTCCTGATGAACAGTTAATTACCAATGTGTTGATAATTAACGATATACCTGCAATCACACCACTTATTAATTGTGCGTAAAAATCCCAAGTCTAAATACTTGACCATTTTTTGTTTGCAAAATTACACCTACTAAACCATATTTATGATTCGTTATATATGTAATTTTATCAATAATAGGATCCTCTTTGGTCTGCTCAATTTTTAGTACTTTAATAAGCCAAAACCCCATATAATAATCATCTGTTGTTGATTTACTTACTACAGTTCTTGTTATCTTAACTCCATCAGGGTCGGTAAATTCATATTTATCACCAACATTTGCAGAATATTTGATAATTGTATAAGGCTTGGACATATCTCCCCCGCTGGTCATATACTCCTGAATTCCTTCAGATGTAACTTTCATCTTTAAATCAAACTCTGCGTGCATCTTGGCTTTGTTATTTGTATCAATAGTAACACCATATTTCTTAAGATACTTATCTACCATTGCAGATTTTATATCTTTTGGGAGGTCTTTTGTACCAAGAAGTGAGTCAATCATGTTTATAAACACAGAGTCGAATCCTGATCTCACATGGATATTAATTACACCATTATCATTCTTTGTTGTTATTGCCGTATCTTTCTGATGGTCAAAGCCTGGATTCCATGTTTCGGAATAAAAATTTGCAACAAACTCACCACCTACTTTCGTAAGTTCAAGGTTTGTTTCTCCACCTATTTCATTTGGCCCGAGTACACTAGTATCGTTACATGCGAAGAAGATAAACATGCAACATACAACAACCGGAATAAATATATTTTGAAACGTTTTCATCAGTTCATCCTTTGTAATTTGTAAATAATATTCACTTTTGACAGATGCAAATTAGCTGTTAAATTATAGAGATTCTATGACTTTTGTCATATAACTCTCTATAGTTGGAAATAATTCTCAAAAATTCTCAAAAAACAGATAATTATATGGATAAAAAGGATATTAAGCATCAACTGTTAAAGTATAGAACAGTTCATTTCTAGTTCTCACCTTTTGCTTGTTTGAAGGAAAACTGTAAATTTGAATATTATGTACTTCGGATGGCAAATCATCAAATGGAAAATAAATAATTTTAAGTAACCAAACCTATAATTAATCTTTTAATTTACTGCTAAAATTCATGAAAATTCATATTTTCGGTGCATCAGGTTCAGGTGTGACTACCCTGGGTAAAGAACTCTCCAGACAGACAGATATGAAGTATTTTGACTGTGATGATTACTTTTGGGAGCCAACCGAGTTATCCTATACAAAGAAACGGCTTCCTGAAATACGAAACCGGATGCTAAACGATGATTTAGGTAAAAGTTACAATTGGGTCTTGGGAGGGTCGCTTATTCAATGGGGGTATGATTTTCATTCAACATTTGATTTGGCAGTCTTTCTGTGGATACCTCCCGAAATACGAATTGAGAGAGTTAAAATTCGGGAGTATAATCGGTTTGGTGAAAAAAACTTCAACGACCCACTAAGGAGTAAACAATATCAGGAGTTTATTGAATGGGTATCCGGTTATGACAATAATTCATCCACAGGCAGAAATTTAGAATTACATGAACTGTTTCTAAAAAAAGTACAATGTGATACTTTAGAAATTCGTGGTGACTACACAACAGAACAGCGTATTGATATGATTATCAATAAAATCAACCGTAATAGTATGTGTGTAAGGCAGTCTTGAAAAAAATTTCAATTTTTAGCAACAAAGGCGTTCAAATGAACGCCTTTGTTTTATATTTGTATAATTATCTAAGATCTTTCTTCTCAATTTTTTTTCTTTTCAGTTCTTCTTTTTGTTTTACTTTCCATACTTCATACTTTTTTACTTGTTCTGTGTTCAGTACACCAACTATACTTACTTCTAATGCCTTTAAACGTTCTTTTTCTTGCATTTTCCTCATGTTAGTGTCAGTAACTGGTGATGCCTTGGCTTGAGCATGACTCTCTTTGACTAAATTTTGAATTTTGGTAACTTGCTCGTCTGATAGTGAAAGTGCATATTTCATTTTTTGAAGTTGTGAACCAATATGAGGCTTTTTAGTATCTGACCAACTTTGAACTGTATATGTTTTTTGTGCAGTTGAGCAGTAAACCGTCATTATCCCGAATATAAAAACAAAGGCTAGATTTTTGAAACTACTTTTCATAGAATTCTCCTGTAAATTTTGAAATTTTATTAAATTGATTCTTGTAAACAATATAACGATAAGCCGGCATAGTTTGCCCCAATCTACTTTAAATACCCGAAATGAACACACTTGAAGCCGGAATTCCTCAATGTCTTGACATTCTTTTATCTGCTAACAATATAGTTATCACGACTCATCAAAATCCTGACGGTGATGCTATAGGCTCTGCACTCGGACTTTACCATTTTGCAATCAGCAGAGGTATCAATGCTACTGTTATCAATACAAGCCCCACACCATCAAACTTAACATTCCTGCCATCGGCTGATAACATTCATGTTTTTACTCATGAAAACGACAATGATACAATCCAAAAGGCGGATGCTATTTTCATACTTGATCTGAACAGCATCAAACGTATTCAAACAATGGAAGAGAGTGTTACCTCTTCACCGGCAAAAAAGGTTCTTATAGATCATCATCAGAATCCGTCTATCTCTCCGGATGTTGCCGTGATTGATACAGGCTCGTGCTCTACCTGCGAACTAATCTATAAAATTATACTTGCTTCTGGTGAATCCTTTTCCCCTGAAATTGCCACTGCACTCTATACAGGAATTATGACGGATACCGGAAGTTTTCGTTTTTCAAGAACAACAGCCAACGTCTTCAGAATTGCAGGTTCACTTGTTGAATATGGAGCAGACCCCGTTTACATTGCAGAAAATGTATTTAATTCATCGGGCTTTAACAGAACTGTATTATTAGGAAAAGCACTTGGCTCGTTACAATTGTTCTATGACGGAAAATTATCGGTGATGAGTGTTACATCAGAGGATTTTTTACAAACAAAGACATTGGAAGAGGATACGGATGGGTTCGTTCAACATACTCTTACTATCGCAGGAGTAATAATGGGGATATTATTTATAGAACTACCAAATTCCAACATAGTAAAAATATCTATCCGCTCTAAGGGAAGCGTTCAGGCTAATTCACTGGCAGCGGACTTTAACGGAGGCGGTCATTTAAATGCTGCTGCAACAAGAATTCACGATAATTCACTGGCAGATACAATGAAAATGATAATCGAAAAAGCAGGGCAATATTTGATATAACTTCTAATCAAGCAGAATGAAAAGTATAAATATTTTCATAGGCTTCCTAATCTTTACTTCAATTGGATGTTCTTCAATTGACGGATTTTATGATAGAAATCCGGTTCTCGTGAATATTATTGAAAATAGTATCGGTAAACCTGTTGATTATTTTTATGATCAACTCCAGAGCAATTCATTCAACCCGGAAAGACTCCAGTCAAGAGCAATGACTACAGAAGAGCACCAGGATTTCGGTATCGAGGTCAAACTACCTAAGGAAAAGAACAAAAGTACTTCCGAAATTGTCCTCAGAATACGATTCGATATGCACAGGAAAGCACTTGATACATCTTTAACTACCCCACCGGCTATATATGCAACCCGACCTATAGTTTTTCAAAATAACGGTAAGTATATTGTTGAGTTTATTCGTGTTATTGAGTACGAAAACAACAAGGTGATTTTCAGCCGGATTTTTGATAAATCATTAGGTTCAGATTTCAACAAACCTGCCGAATACATCTCAGCAATCAAATATAAGAGAAAAAAATAATGGTATTCTAACTTGCAATTTTGTGATGATAACTATTCGTTATATCACAAAAAAACAGGTAAGAATACCATTCTTGGATATGCTTTGTTTTGATGAAAATCTTCCTATCAAACGTTCACATTATTTAATCAGAAGGACTTTTTTAGATAGTACTCCTGTTTTACCTATAATACGAATTGTATATTCACCGCTATATAATGTCCTTGTATCAAAGATTGCTATTGTACTGCCTTGATATAAAATCGACTTTTGAATAAACTTTCCAGAATTATCATAGAGTTCCACATCCAGATTATCGTAGTTTACAGAGTTTACCTGCACTGCTATCATATCACTGGTTGGGTTTGGATAAATATTGATGTTCCATTCACTCTTATCATCTATTGAAACTCCTGTTGTTTTCTGTCCTTTTTGTGTAATGGACACAACACGATTACTTGCACCTGTTGCCTCTACAGTAACTGTTGCCTGCCTGGACGTGCTATCGGTATTCGCTTGCGCAGCCACGGTTACTGTAGCATCCCCTGAACCTGTGTATGAATTTAGTACAAGCCAGTTCTGATTACTTTTAGCAGTCCATGTAGTATTCGAAGTAATATCAAATGTTCTGATACCATTAGCTGCAGCTGAAATAAGTAACGTATCGGTTGAAATTGTAAGGGTAATTCCCTTTCCCGATTGTGTTACCGTAATTTCTTTAGAACCTACTCCTGTTCCAGTAACAGTTACCTTTGCTGTACGTAATGCAGTATTTGCGTTTTCCTGTGCAGTTAATATTATCGTTTCATTTCCGGTTCCGTTTGTCTTGTTTGCAGTCACCCACGTTTGATCAGTCGATAACGACCAATTTACGTTCGATGTTATTTCAAAACTTTTGGTACTGTTTGCAGCAGCATCAATAGTAAGTGTATTTTTTGAAACTAACAACGATGGACCTGTCCCCTCCTGGGTAACAATAATTGTTTGAGAACCAACACCTGTTCCCGAAACTGTTATAGTGGCACTTCTGGGTGCTCCGTTGCTATTTTCCTGTGCTGTTAGAGTTACAAGGGCATTTCCGGTTCCGTTTGCGTTATCTGCTGCAAGCCATGTTTGATTGCTCTCAACGTTCCAATTTATGTTTGATGTAATATCAAATGAGGTTGTACTGTTCAATGGTGCGGCTATTGAAAGTGTATTTTGTGAAACAGCGAGCAAGGGAGCAGCTCCATCTTGTGTAACCTCTATGATTTGAGTTGTTACACCCGTCCCGGTAACTGTAATCGTAGCTGTTCTGGTAGAAACAGATGTGTTTTCTTGAGCTGATAGAGTAATTGTTGAGTTACCATTACCGTTTTGCTTGTTTGCAGTCAGCCATGCTTGATCACTTGATAATGTCCAATCAACATTCGAAGTAATCTCAAATGTTTTAGTGCTGTTATTTGGTGCAGCAACAGTTAACTTCTTAGATGAAACTGCAAGAGTAGAAGCATTTGTATAGTTTGTAACGGATTCTCCTATTGAAGCAACCTTTGCAGCAGATTTTACACCATAAAAGGTAGGACCTACCACGTATGGGTATGCAGAGTTCCAGTTTTCATCTACTGTTGTAAAATAACAGTAGATTCCATTTGGGTATTCTGGAGTTACACAGAATCTGCCGTTATGTTCGTCCAGATAATCGGGTGTAGCGGCTGATGTAGCATTATATTGATAGTCCTCCCTGAAAGTTCCAAGTGGATAGGTAGCACTTACAGCAGGACCTGCTGTAACTGTTGAGCCGTTTGCATACGTAGTCCGTGTTGTAATATTTCTAAGACCATAGCTGGATTTCATCCGTACAATCCCACCCGTACCGTCAACATTTTTATAGGAATACGCACCATAAATCGGGAAACCGTCGTATGCAAAACCAATTAATGGTGAGTGCTTTGAAGCATCAATCGCATATAGCCCGTCGGAAGCATAGGCATCGCATACATTTGATATTACATTCAAATCCAATTTGAAAGCACTCGGGTTTTGATGATGATGATAGTTACCCATTGCAGGGTGGGCTTTTGCGCAGTCGAAGCCAAGCCTTTCACCAACTACTGCATCTCTGTTCCAAACACCATCTCCCATACCGCCATAAGGTCCTCCTTTTAGTGAATTTGAAGCGTTTTGCCATGATGCGGCATCTCTAAAATCGAAAAGGGCTACACCGTTAATAAAGACTCCTATATTACCGCCGGTTGTATTAGTAGGTGTCCCGGTATTCTGAACAGGGTTGAGGGGAAACTTAAAAATTGCATTCTGGCTTGTTGCCACCGAGGGATTGCCATCCAGAAAAGGACCTGTAATGTAAGCAGGTATCCCTTTAGTACTAATATATACTGAAGCTGCAGAATATTGAACAGTTTGCACGTTAGCAAGTACATTGTCATTAATGGGTGTAGAATTCCCTTTCACATAATGGCGTCCCATTATGTTGGTTGTATTTATAAGCCACGATGTAATTGCGGGATTGGTTTGTGCAGTAATTACAGTGTTTCCAAGGAGTAGAAAGACTGTACTCAATATAATGCTTCTTTGTAATATTGAGCTAACTAGCTCATTCCGATACATACTGTAATATTTCAATTTCATTTGTTTTCTCCTATTTAACGGGGCTATTTGATAATGAATAAATAATATATTCGTTTGAATTTGGAATCAATAAAGATTACGGTTCGTAATAAACACTTATAGTCTCACAAAAGTTGCTCATTTTCAGGTTCTTTGTACTTACAATCTTTATTGGCAGTATTTGAATCTTGCATCAACGGGTCGCTATTTGATACTTGTTCCGAATTATTTATATCGCCATAAACCGCAAAACTCAAAAAACTCGTTCTCATACAATCATCTCTTGATAACTTCATTCAATTTGTTACTATAGAGCATTAGACGACACTTTATTATCAGTCTGTCGCTTTTGGAAAAAAAATGTGTTTCGGGTATGAATGCTGTGGATTAAACAAGAATTTCCTGTCGGTTAGCGTAAGCAAAAATGCTGTAAGATCAACTTTATCATTCGATGAAAGTACAATTGGTTTTTGCAAATGTTTGGAGAGTGTTTTTGAATTTTGTATCCCGGTTGTATAATGCTTAAAGACATCAGATAATTTTTTAAAACGTCCGTCGTGCATGTAAGGATACGAGAATTCAACATTTCGGAGCGTGGGTACTTTAAATTTCAAGGAATCATTCGGATTTTTAGTTACTTTCATCCTGCCGTAATCATTAAGCGTGGTATCAACTGATAAACCGTTATTCTCGAATTGGAAATCAGTAAAAACAGGTTCTTTGTGGCATGATGCACAGTTTTCTCGAAACAACGTGTACCCTTTCGATTCCTGCTCAGTAAACTTTGCCAGTTTATTCACAACACTATCGTATTTTGAATCGGCACTTATCAATGTAAGCATGAATTGAGAGATAGATTTAAGAGTTCTTTCCCCGGTTATGATACTGTCGCCAAATGCCTTCAAAAAAAGCTGCGGGTATATTTTTGAATTTTGTAATTTTTTAACAACATTGTGGATTGTTTCCCCCATTTCATCTGGGTGATTCATCGGTGCTAATGCCTGCATATCCAAGTGATTGATTGCACCGTCCCACATAAATTCCTTACCCCAGGCAAGGTTCATTAATGCAGGTGCATTCCGTGTGCCGATTCTGTCGTCAATACCATGACTAAGCGCATGGTCAACATGAGCAAATGCATTGTACTGGGAATGGCATCCTGCGCAGGAAATTGTATTGTTTCGTGATAGAATAGGATCGTAAAACAATACTCTGCCTATTTCTATCTTTTGAGGTGTAAGGGGATTTTTGGAAAAATTATACTGTGGTTTTGACCAATTGCGGGGTATGGTAAAATTACTTTCTTTATTATGTATATATGCAGTTGTTAACACACAGACAATCAACAACAATAACAGCTGCACTATTTTATTCATTCTGAAATATCGATACTAATTGAACATCAGCTGTTTTGGGGAATACAACTTCACGTTTATCATTGCGTTGAAGTTTTACTTGATGCTAAAAATTTTTGCAATTTTTTGTGACAATTCAACCGCCTCACTACCCGGCGACATGATATGGTTTTGCTTCGACAAATCAATTGTTTCAAACAATTTCATACAATCAATTGTAACATCGATTATTCTATTGTTTCCTGTATTCAACACTACTGATTGAAACGTATTGTACGGTGATTGATACCCGCCGATATGGAACTCAAATTCATTATTCCGTGTTTTACACAAGCTGCTTTTACCTTCCAACTTAAAATTAATATAGCCGCTTTGCCATGTCCAGTACATACCACGTGTTGGGTCTAAATCCCCTCCCATTACACCTGCTACATTGGTGGAGCTGTCAATTCCAAGTCCAAATTTAATTTTGTTGTATGTAATCGATGTTGGTATGTTTAATTCTAAAGACATTGATTTTCCATCGGAAGCATCAATCAAATGGAAGCTGTTTTTCTCCATCCAAACTACACTATCATTTTCAATGACTTGAATGTTAGAAATGTAAAATTTAAGGGTTTCTATGCGTAAACTATCCTGTTCGTTGATTTTAACAAAATCTTCGCCGGGTTTCCAATCCAATCTTCCACATATAGGGTGAAACTTAACACTATAATTACTTGTGGATTGAGCTACAAGCACACCGGAATACGAAGCACAGAAAAGAATTATGAATAAGCAAGCAAGTACTTTCATTTTCTTCGTGGCTGGTTGTCCGGTCTGAAATAATCGCGAATTTCTATCACTAAGTCACCAAACTTTTCAAGTTGTTCAGGAGTACAGATTGCTTTCAATTGTTTTGCCTGCTCAAAACGAAGCATCTCCATAGAATATTCATTCTCGGAAATTCTTTTTGCCAACGACTTTACCAGCTCCTCATCAGTTGCCTTATTAAACATTTCGGAATTCATCGAATCCCTCTGCGAGCGGAGAGTTGTCAGTATATCTCTTTTCTTTTCAAAAATATCAGCACGAAGAGTCTTTATTTGTTCCACCTGTTTATCGGTAAGACTTAGTTCAGTTTTCAATATTCCTGAAACATCTCGAAACTCATGATGAGGAGGTGGTGGAGGTGGAAAAGGAGGTGGGAATTGATGACGGGAAAAATCTTTCCAAAAGAAAATCCCGATGGAAAACACATTGAGTATAGTCAGCAAAACTACCATCCATACCAGAAATTTTTTCTGAGCAAAAATATCCATGACTTAATCGTTAGTTGAAATTGGGTTAATCAACAATTCTTTAGATAACGTTTGCAACTCGGAATCTCGATTTTCCGATTGATAGGAGAATGATTGTGTAGCCGTACTTTGTTGGTTGCTGCGGCTTGTAATTGATACAATGAACCCTACGTTCACAAAGATAATTACTGCAATAGCAACTATAATTTTTGCTTTTGGGAATGAAGAGTAAGAATGTGTTTGTGGTATAGACAATTTATCCACAAGAGAACGACTCCACTCCGATGTAGGTTCGATTCCACCAAGCTCTTCAAACTCTTTGAGCTTTTGCAACGCAATGTTATTTGATATGTTTTGTTTCATACTATTATTGTTTACTATTGTTAGACGATATTTTAACATCAACCTGTCACTCACTATTCATTATTCTTCAAAATCACTTTCAACTCCTCGCTTACTTTTCTTTTTGCCCTGGAAACAAGAGATTCAACTGCATATACCGTTGTTTTCATAATTTCTGCTATTTCACTACTCGTGTAGCCGTCAATTTTACTCAAAGTAAAAGCTACCCGTTGGCTATCAGGCAATGTATTTAATGCTTGCATTATTTCTTTCATTTTCTCGTTTTCACGGATTGATTTATCCGGCATTGTACCTCCGGCAATCCAATTGGATACATCCTCCAGCTTAATCAGTTTTGCAAAAGAAGAAATGCGTTTTTTTCGATTACGTTTTTTAATCTCATCCAAACTTTTGGTTACGGCAATTCTATAAATCCACGTTGAAAGTTTTGCATCACCGCGAAATGAATTGATTGATTGATACACTTCGATAAACACTTCCTGAGATAAATCCTCTGCATCTTCCCTATCCAGTAAAAACTTATAGCATGTGTTAATAACCCTGCTACCGTAGAGCGCCACTAATTTGCTAAAAGCAGCCTTATCACCTGCTTTAAGTAGTTGCAATAGATTAGTTTCTTCCATCAGTAATCATAAGTAAATTCATGCATCGTAAATAACCGGATAATTTTTACTGCAAAAATAGGAATAAATGAGGAGTGTAATAAAGAAGCACATCAATTCGACGATTCAGATGAGGTGTGGTATATTTAAAGGATGCGGTAAATCCACAGTGATATTTACATTTTAGCTTTTTAGCGGGCTTAACAAAGTTATATACATTTTTAGAAAGGTCTAAATAAGGGTCTGTTTACTAATGGTGAAAATTCCCACGGAATGGAAGAAAGTATCACGAGAAGCCCTATTGTAAACCAGATAGCCATAGTTTTAAATTTTTCTCTATCTGTATTTTTACGCTTTATCCGTTCTGAACCGACGGTGATAATTACGATGCCGGTCATCATCATCAGGCTATGCTCCATTCCGAAAAACCGTAGCTGGCGGTCATGCACTGCTTCTTTGAAGTTATGAAGAAAATAGTCGATTAGCGGACTAATGAAATACAGCAAGAGTCCCAATACCAATTGGAAATGAGCTATACTTGTTGTGTTACTTCTAACAGTGTTATCAATCTTTGTAAACTGCTTGTTTTTGAACCATCCTCTAAAAGCACGATAAAGAGCTACTATCAAACTCAGTAGAACAAACCATCTCACCAAAGAATGTAGTGAAAGTAAAATAGGATACATTAATCTCTTTTGTTATTTATGGAGACACTTTGTTTATAAAGTAATTGCCTAATCGTTGCTAAATGTGATAGTAATACAATAGGCACTACACAGCATGGCAGCCAAATAATCGGGAAGTGAAGAATACCGATATTTGGTTGATCAAATGCAAACTTTTGAAAAGGTGCAGGTACTGATAATGCTGCATTCGTAACAATATTTATTAGCAATCCTAAGCAGACAATATTCCAAGTTAACATCACATTTCTGCTCAATGTAGGCTTTACATACCCAAAGTAAAAGACCAATGGGGCTGTTATCCCTGATACAATATCAAAGTTCCTCCCCTCGAAGGTCATTAATTTGGGAACCATCTGATACATACTCAACCACAACAATACTATCTCTACCGGAATCCTGACTGTATGCAAAATTGTCATCGTTTTGGCATCCAGACCATCAAGGAATTTTCTACCTTTTGCCGTAACAAAAAGTGCTATAATACTAAGCAACGGAGGAATAATCAAAAGCGGAAAACGCGGAGGAGTAGCCGATGTTATCACATAAAACCCGGAAATACCTATAACAGATTGAATGGCAAGCCATGCCATTGTTAGTAAGAGGAACGTTTTGGAATTATGGGCAGCTTTATAGAATAACCATACTGTAAGGAATGTTGTGATTCCAAAAACTACATTTATGTGGATTGGAAGATTGTCCATAAGAAGCTAGTATTGCTTTTGAAAAATAATGCGTTACGTCAAATTAAAAGATATTACAATCATTTAAATTACGCTTTCTTTATTTCAGACTAAGAGTACATTCAAAAATAACAGGTTGCAGCAGAATGGAAAAACTATTTTACTTTCTTACTCAGTCTCTTCGTCCTAATCCATTTTTCAAGTTCTACGGCCCAAAACGTTATACTCGATAATCCGATACAAAAGGCAAGTTCAGAAATAGACAAAGATTGTGTTCTAAATATATCCTGCAGAAACGGCACATATATAACTGCAATTTGCAAACCAAGCGTAAGCAGAACAGCTCCAACCAATTGCTTGTTACCAAAAACTCCTAGCTGAAATAGAGATTTAAAATCACTTCTAATTGCCATGGCATGTCCCATCTGACTGATGCCCAGAACAGTAAAAACCATCGTTTGCCATTTCGGATTCTGAGAATAGAGTGCCCAAGCTTCCGTAAAAATACACACCGCGCCAATGAGCAGCCCCACCCACAATATATGATACCCCATTCCACCTGCAAAAATACTTTCGTCAGGTTTTCGTGGTGGTCGTTGCAATATATTATCTTCCACAGGTTCAGATGCCATCGCAAGCCCCGGTAAACCGTCTGTAATCAAATTAATCCATAATATTTGTATCGGCAGAAGCGGAATAGGCATACCAATAAGTGGCACCAAAGCAACTGTCCAAATCTCACCGCTATTGCCGGTCATCACATATTTTACAAACTTCCTAATATTATCATAAATGCGCCTTCCCTCTTTAACCGCCTTGATAATCGTAGCAAAATTATCGTCTAACAAAATCATGTGAGCAGCTTCTTTGGATACATCACTGCCTGTAATTCCCATTGCCACTCCAATATTAGCACGTTTCAAGGCAGGGGCATCGTTTACACCATCGCCCGTCATCGCAACAAATTCACCTTTCTTTTGCAGTGTTTTTACAATATGTAATTTCTGCTCAGGAGAAACACGTGCATATACTTTAATATGCTTGAGCTTTTTAACATATTCACTTGCAGACATTGCAGCCAGTTCTTCACCTGTTACAATTAAATCGGTTTCGAGACGGATAATGCCTGTTTCGGAAGCAATAGCTTTGGCTGTTATCGGGTGGTCGCCTGTTATCATAACAGGGGTGATTCCTGCAGTATAACAGTCGTCTATTGCTTTTTTGGCTTCTTCTCGAGGTGGGTCGATCATCGCAGCGAGCCCAACGAAATTCAGATCTTTTTCAATTGATTCAATTGTAATTTCTTTGGGCATGGATTCCAGAATTTTCACAGCATACGCAAGAACCCGCTTTCCTTGTTCAGCAAAACCATGTGTTACCTTATTTATTCCTTTTGTATCCGGCTTGCTGCAAACTCCGAGAACCGATTCAACCGCACCTTTTGTAACGACAAGCCATTCGTTATTCAGCTTGTGGATGGTCGTCATTCGCTTACGCTCCGAATCAAAAGGTAACTCGTTTTTTCTTGGGTGCTCTTTGTGCCAATGCTTATTATGACTTTTACTTTTTCGAGTATACTCGACAAGTGCTATTTCGGTTGGGTCACCTTTCATTCCTGTACTTTCTTTGCCTGTTACATCATGGTTGAGTTCCATACAAAGGAGAAGCAGTTCTTCAGGTGACAGTCCATTCACAGATTCACTTTCTTTGGGAAGCCATATATCCAAGACTGTCATTTTATTTTGGGTGATTGTTCCTGTTTTATCAGAGCAGATATACGTCACCGAACCTAATGTTTCAACTGCTGGTAATTTTCTGATGAGGACGTGCTTATGAACCATTCGCTTTGCACTCAAAGCAAGAGCAATTGTCACTACTGCCGGTAGTGCTTCGGGAATAGCAGCCACAGCCAATGAAATAGCTGTGAGCAGCATTAATATCGGGTCTTCACCGCGAAGAATACCCACTACATACAATAACACACAAATACCAACCACAACATACGACAGTTTTTTCCCAAATTCTGCTAATCGTTTTTGTAATGGAGTTTGGCTTTCATCTTCTTGAAGCAACTTAGCTATTCTTCCAATTTCTGTGTTCATGCCCGTTGCCACCACTATTCCTTCACCACGACCGTAGGTAACGATAGTGGTCTTGTATGCCATTGTAATACGGTCGCCAATTGGTGAATCAGCTTTTGGCAGTTCATCCGGTTTTTTTTCTACAGCTTCTGATTCACCAGTAAGTGACGCTTCTTCAATTTTCAAAGTATGAACTTCGGTTAGGCGAATATCCGCAGGAACTAATACACCTGCCTCCAACAGCACCACATCTCCCGGAACTAATTCAGATGCAGCGATTTGAATAACATCCCCATCCCTACGAACAGATGCGTTCGGAGCGGACATTTTCTTTAATGCCTCTATTGCCTTCCCTGCCCTATACTCTTGAACGAAACCTATTACTGCATTAAGCAGAACAATAATCAGAATAACTATAGCATCCTTAATGTCTCCTACAATAACCGAAATAACTGCAGCAACAGCCAAAATCAATATCATTACATCTTTGAACTCATGCAGGAAAAGAAGAATTACCGACTGTTTCTTTTTCTCGGTGAGTTCATTTCTGCCGTATTGAATTTTTCTTTTTTCCGCTTCCGAATTTGATAATCCGTTTTTGCTAGTAGTTAGCGATTTTTCAATTTCTGAGACGGGTAGATTGTAGTAGTTCATTTGTATGTATTATTCAACAAAAATGTAATAGATTTCAATTATTTCAGTTCATTAGTACAGTTACCAAATTTTTCCCATTCATCAAGATTCGAAATAGTAGTAGCTGCAATC
>CALMMI010000735.1 GCA_937868245.1 uncultured Ignavibacteria bacterium
CCAATATACATACTGGTCATTTAGAATCGCAATTCGATCATAAACAAGTAACGTATTATGTGTTGAATAAGGAAAGTAATGAAGCTGATTCCACTTCGTTCCCTGAAAGCCTTGACATTACTACAATATTGGATACTACGCTTTATTCTATTCTAAGTACTCGCAAAGAAGATGTCTATAAAATCAAAGGGGTGAATCACCAGCTCACTAATTTCTCTTCCGATATTCTTGAATTAAGTTTTGAGACCAAGAAAAATTTCGCACTCACCAAATTTCAGAAAAACGGAAAGCCTGCATTATACAAGTTTGTTTTAGACACTTCGGTGGATAACAGTAGGGCAGACTTTATTCAAACTGATCGTGTGGCCAAACAGACCAAACCAATTGAGGTGTTACCACCACAGCCGGAAACGTTCAAGATGATTGTGGTTGACGATAAAAACGCACCAAAATCTTTTGCTGCAAACGATTTTCAAAGTGAATTTGATTTTCTAGAACACAGTATTGAGCCCGATTCTGCGCTACAATTGGTTGCACAAGAGGCGGTACCTCCTTCATTTGTGAACGAAGAAGATATTGTTGCAGGAGCTCGTTTCAAGCCGTCAAAAGTTCGTCCGTATTTTGTTCGATTTATGGTGGATAGGGTAATCACCCAATTGAATAATGACCCAATTATTACTACCTATCAACCGTTTAATGCAGCAAATCCACAATATTCTTTTCAGCCTCTGAACATCTTGTTCAAATTAGGAATTACCGATTTGCTCGAAGATCATAAAATCTATGGAGGGTTAACTTTCCCAACGTTGGGTAAAGGCGGTTTTTCGTTCACCAACTTAGGTTATTTCCTTACCTATGAAAATTTGAAAAAACGTTGGGATAAAAAGCTAACGTTCTATCATCAATCGGTGAGTGATGTAGCAACAACCTTAATTCCGGGCAGTAATGATGCACTTCCGGTCAACCAATCGGTGAACTACAGTATAAAAACGAACTTGCTGAATCTGGAGTTCAAGTATCCATTTGATGTCTTTCATGCGGTCAGTTTTGGATTAGCGTACCGTAACGATAGATATGTGTTTAAGTCGCAAGATAAATACTCTCACTTTTTGAACGACAATGTGATTCATTGGTTTATTGGTAAGGCTCAGTATGTGTTTGACAACTCATTTGAAGTGATGGAGAATATTCGTTCAGGATCACGGGTTAAAGTGTTTGCTGAATTGCACAAAGATATTCCTACCAAACAATATAACGTTTTAGATTCTAAGCTTCGTTTACCGGATTTTAATAAAACAATTTTTGGAGAGTTTGGTATTGATGCGCGACATTATCAAAAGCTTTACAAGCAAATAACCTTAGCAACTAGAGTAACATTCAATACCTCTTTAGGTAATGTGAAGATGATGCATTACATCGGAGGTACTGAAAATAATTTGCTCACGTCTATTCCTGCATTAGGCTCAATTCTTGGGCAACCTAATGCTAGTGCTAATGCACCGGTTGATAATACAGTAAAGTATGCTTATCAAACCATCGTATCTCCTGTTCGTGGATTTTTAACGAATGCCCGGAATGGATCATCTGCAGCCACTGCCAATCTTGAAGTGCGCATTCCACTGTTCTCAGTATTGGCAAAAAACAGAATCCGCTCAGAGTTTTTAAGAACCTTCCAAATTATTGGTTTTGTAGATGCGGGAGCAGCTTGGAATAATTGGGACGTATTCAAAGGCAATTACCCTGTATTTTACGAAGAGTATCAGAATCAAACTACAACCTTGCGTATCCGGAAAGTGAAGTCCCCTGCTGTGATTGGCACAGGCTTTGGATTACGTGCAGCATTATTAGGGTACTTTATAAAATTTGATGCAGGTTGGGGATACGATAGTGGAACTTGGAGCAAAAAGCCGGTGTTGTATTTAGGCTTTGGATATGATTTTTAAAAAATGATGGAGAAAAAAATGTTGTTGCGATCAGAAAATTTAGTGAAACGATATAAAGGTAGAACCGTTGTTAACGAAGTTTCAGTGAATGTAAGTCAGGGCGAAATTGTTGGGCTGTTAGGTCCGAATGGAGCAGGAAAAACCACATCCTTTTATATGATGGTGGGTTTGATTAAACCGGATGAAGGACAAATCTTTCTGGATGACAAAAACATTACGGACATGCCCATGTATAAGCGGGCGCAAAACGGAGTGGGATATTTACCGCAAGAAGCAAGTGTGTTCCGGCATATGACCGTAGAAGATAATGTTGCTGCGGTGCTGGAGATGACAAACTATTCAAAGGTAGAGCAAAAAGAACGTTTGGAAAATTTGTTGAGTGAATTTGGTTTGAATCGGGTGCGA
>CALMMI010000736.1 GCA_937868245.1 uncultured Ignavibacteria bacterium
ACTACCCCTACCGAACGATTGACTGAAGTAGTAAGGGCAATCAGATGAGAGTACTTTTTTCCTTTATAGTTTTGTTTGGGATGTATAATGTTTCATCTGCACAAAAGGATACGTTAAGAAGCCGCTATTCACTTTTGGGTGGGTATATGCTGAATAACCACACAGCAGATTTCCGCGCACTACCGGGAGTACCGAATTGCTGCCCTAAGTTTACAGATGGGTCGGGAAATGGCATTATGGCAGGAATCGGGATGGGGTTTCCGATTGGCGACAACATACTTTTCAATCTTAGAATCTCGTACCTCAATCATAATGCAGTATTGCAGCGCGAAGAAGCTACAAATATTATTAATCAAGGTGTTAGTGAAGGTGGAAGCTTTCTCCATGAAATTACATCACGAATTGCAACTGTTGGTATTGAACCGGGTGTTGGTTACAGACTATTTGGAGAGTTCTTTCTCAATATCGGTGGAAGGGTAGGGGTATTGATTTCGCCGGAATTTGACCAAAAAGAACAAATACAAAATCCTTCAGGTGCAACTTTTGCCGATGCCGCAGGTGGAAACACCGGGTTAAGGATTCGTAACCAGTTTTCAAACCGGGCTTTGCCTAATGCACAGTCATTTCAGGCAGCACTTATTGGTGGTTTATCGTATGAACTTCCATTAAACAACAAAAGGTCGTTGTTGGTTGTGCCGGAAATTTCTTATCAATATGGGCTTACTCCGCATGTGCAGAATCTTGATTGGAATGTAAACGCATTTAGAATGGGAATATCCTTTGTATATCAGCCTCAGCCTTCTCTTGAAAAAGAACGAAGGTATAAAACAATATACAAGCGCGATACTACTGATCGGAAAATGCGTATTGCCGGAGTAAGGGTTGTATTGTTAGATACAAGACAAAGCACTCAATTGTCGGAAGATGATTCGACTATTACATCAACAACAACGATTGCTGAACACTATGAACGGCAAGTCCCGTTGCCTCCGAGTATTCTAACACCGTCTATTGCAGCATTCGGAGTAGATAAGAATGGAAAAGAAAACACAATGGCAGAGCTTTTAGTAGAAGAATTTCGTTCGGAATACTATCATCCTTTGCTAACGTATTTATTTTTCGACAGTGCGTCGGCAAGTTTGCCGTCAAGATACAATACATTAACAGAACAGCAAGCGGTTCAGTTTGATATGAAGTCGCTTCGTGGTATGAAAGCGCTGGATATTTATTATGATGTACTGAATATTATCGGTAGCCGTCTTGTTGCGTATCCCAATGCAACAATTACACTTACCGGCTGTAATTCTGATAATGGCTTCGAGAAAGCGAACAAAGACTTATCTTCAAAAAGAATTGAAGCAGTGAAATTATACCTAGAATCTGTATGGAATATCAATTCTTACAGAATTAAAACAATGGTGCGGAACCTTCCTGATAAACCCTCAAATCCGATTACTGAGGATGGAATGCAGGAGAACAGAAGGGTGGAAATAACATCTTCAATGCCCGAAATTACAGATGTTGTCAATACAAACGACACACTCAGAATTACTAATCCTCCGATGATTAGATTAAAGCCCTCAATTATTTCGAGCGAAGGCATAACATCGTGGAAAGTTACTGTTTCACAAAACAGTTCAGTATTGAAGGAGTATAATGGAACATCAACTCCGCCGGCAACAATCGATTGGGATTTTGCCAAATCACAAGCAACAATCCCACGTTATGATGCGCCAATTATCATAACAATCGAAGCAAAAGACAAAGAGGGAAATACTGCTGTACAAACAATCACACTGCCTACTAATCAGCGAACTCTTGCCAAAAAGAAAAATGACAAATCCGGAGATAAAATTATCGAAAATTACGGCTTGATACTCTTTGATTTTGGAAAATCTACACTTAGTGAACGCAACCTACGGGTAACAAACTTTGTAAAAGGTCGTCTGCAACCTAATTCCAAAGTTACTCTTACCGGATACACTGATAGAACCGGAAATCTGCAAATTAACCAACGGTTATCGGGTAAGCGTGCAGAGTCTGCAGCAAAATCTATCGGTCGTCCTGATGCAACACAAAAAGGAATTGGTCAAACTGAACTTCTGTATGATAACACTACTCCTGAAGGCAGACAATATTGCCGTACTGTTCAGATAAGTGTTGAA
>CALMMI010000737.1 GCA_937868245.1 uncultured Ignavibacteria bacterium
AAGAAACAATAGGTTGAATGTTTCCAACATTTACAGTGACAGAATCAAAACCAACACAACTTGAACCATCACTTACTGTTAAAAAATATTTAGTAGTTTTTGTAATTGTTGCAGTAGGCATAGCAACAGCTGCATCATCTAGTCCAAGGGCGGGTTGCCATGAGTATAAATAACCGATTCTTGCCGGAGTACCTAATTGAGCAGATGAGCCTGAACAGATAGTTTTATCATCCCCTGCATTTGCATTTGGTGAAGGGTTAACAGTAACTGTTACAAAGCCGGAATCAAGACATGTTCCACTTGAAACAATAATACGATATTTAGTTGTAGAATCAGGTGAAGCAATCGGATTAGCTATAGTAGGGTTGCTCAAACCGGTAGTCGGTGTCCAACTATATTCATTCCCACCACTTGATGCTAATTGTACTGTAGACCCGGCACATATATTTGTATCTTTAGAAACTTTAGCAACGATATTTCCAACAGAAATTATAACTGTATCGAATGAACTACAGCCACCGGTGCTATTTGAAACGGTAAGAACATACGTAGTTGTTATGTTTGGGGAAGCTATTGGGTTTGCTTTAGAGCTATCTTCCAGTCCATATTTAGGATGCCAAGAATAAATATATCCAGATTGTGGCTCCGAACCTATTTTGATTGAAGCACCGGGGCAAATTATCTTGTCGTCCCCTGCACTTGCAAAACTATTTGGCTTTACATTTACCGTAACAAAAGCAGAATCAATGCATTTTCCACTCGATACAGTAACTTTATAACGAGTTGTTTTTGTAGGGGTGGCAATTGGATTCGAAATATTTGGATTATCTAAACCTATTTTGGGTTCCCATGAATATTCACTCCCTCCGGAAGCTGAAAGTTGAACTTTCTCCCCACCACAAATATCTACATCATTCGAAACAACTGCTCTGAGATTCCCGACTGTTATTATCACTGTATCATAAGCAATACAACCATTTTTTGAAACTGTTAAGATATAACGGGTTGTAGTAGATGGTGATGCAATAGGGGTTGCCGAAAACTGGTCATTTAATCCAATATCAGGCTGCCAACTATATGTTTCACCGGGAATAGCCGTAGTACCGATTTGAGTATTTGCTCCAGTGCAAATTATCTTGTCCTGGCCGGCATTAGCAATTGGATTGATAACATCTACAGTTACAAAGGCAGAGTCCTGGCAATTGCCTTGAATTACTATAACTTTATACCGAGTAGTAGTTTTAGGGGAAGCAATGGGGTCGGCTTTTATCGGAGAGTCTAAACCAGTGCTTGGACTCCATAAATATCTATCGCCTCCACTGGCTGAAAGCTGAACACTGGAGCCCGGGCATATTGATTGTGTTTGTGAAGCACTTGCGGTCACTTTTTTTACTGAAACAAGAACTGTATCCTGGCTCTCACAACCGGAAGCTGTGACAGCTTTAAGAATATATTTTCTTGATTGACTTGGTGTGCAGAATGGGTTGGCAATGTTAGGATTCGATAAATCTAAAATAGGATCCCATGAGTAAGTTGTACCAATATTTGAAAGTGCTCCAATTTGAACAACGTCTCCTAAGCAAACGGTAGTGTCAACGCCTGCACTTGAAAATGCTTGATATACATCGATGTTTACAAAAGCAGAATCTGTACAACCCCCTCTTGTACCGATTACTTTGTATCTGGTACTGGTTTTGGGGGAAGCAATAGGATTGGGCTTTGTTGGATTATCTAAGTCTGTTGATGGGAACCAAGAATATGTATCTCCTCCTGAAGCGGAAAGCTGTATTTTAGAACCGGCACATATCTGCTGTACCTGATCTGCTGTTATTTTTAAAGCTTTTTTTACTACATAGGTTTGAAAGCTCTCACAACCATTATTGTTTGTAACTTTTAGTTTATATTCATTTGTTTGAGCTGTTCCAACAATGGTTGGATTAGAAATGAAAGGATTATCCAATCCTGTTACAGGATCCCACGAATAAGAAAACCCACTCATTGAAGGAGGTCCTATATGAACATTTGCAGAAGCACATAGAATAACTGTATCTGTACTCCTTCCAAAATTATAGTCCATAAAGTTTGGAAGACCAAGATTACTATTACTAGTTAATGGTAAAGCATCAGCACGGTATCCGCACAAATCACCCTTTTGGTTAGGATGGTCAATGATATCTAAATATGGTCTATAAGTTGACGCAATATATAATCTTCCGTCAGGACCTAATTGTAGAGCAGAAACAAATTGAACAGGCAGCCTTACCGGGAATACTACTCTTGAATTTTTAATTGAATTTGCATCGCCTAAATTTGTTTCGTATTGAAAAAGAGCTGATCGATATGTAGTTGGACCAATTACTGTTTTGCCAATAGCATATAATTTAGTGTTATCCGGAGAGAACGAAACTCCATAAAACATTTCATTATTAGATGGGACTCCAAGGATTCTATAGTTTGATATATCTCCAGTTGCAGCATTAAAATCAAACATTGCAAGAAAAGATGGTGCATCATGAGATGCAATTGCTATCTTACTTTTGTCAGAGGAAATTTTTATATATCCTGCAGTATGGTCAATTGCATTTTCGGTGTATTGTGAAACTACAGGTGTTGTGTTTACTCCGGCTGCTGTTACCTGAAAAGAATAGAAAATATTACTTCGCCGACTGTGGGCAACAACCCATGCACCGTTATTAGAGCAATCAATTGTCCCTGTTAATTTTTCAGAAACATTATCATATACAACTATGTTCTTAGATATTACATCACCATTAGGGTTTTGAAGACTAACCAATGAATAATGTAATTTAGTAGTTCTAGGTGTAGGGCTAAGAGTTAAATCGGGAGCAGTGAAAATATAATATTGGTCAGTGTTCCCGGGGTCAGGTATTATCAATGCACTTTGAGTGCCGGAGGAGCCACCGAGCAAGCCGGTTCCATTATTCATTATTTGATGATTTCTATTCCATACTTTTTCACCGTCAGTATAAAAAAGTAATTGTCCGGTTACTTTATCTGATATTGTAGCACACCCTTCGAGAGAATTTAGTTGTCCGCCACCAAGTGCTGAGGCAGAATCATTTTGAAATGTGATACCTGCACGAACACCAAAAAACCAGTTGTTAGCTTCTTTTTGCGAGTATGATGTCAATGTTGTAAAAATTTGAAGCAGTGAAAATAGTAGAATTTTTTTCATAGTATCTTGCAGGGTAAAGAGGGTACTTCAATATTTAATAAATATTATACAGTAAACCTAGTGAATAGTTAATTTTGACTTCAAAATATTATCTGTTTATAAATTACAAATAATAAATTGACATACAATTATGCAAGATACAAAAAGGAGAAATATAAAGCAAAGGAAACTTAGTGTGATTATTTTATGTTAATGTACGATAACTCCTTTCTTAACATCCTGATACAATCCCGAATGAATTTTATAAAAATATACTCCTGTAGGTAAATCCAAATCAATTGAATATTCACCGGCATCAAATTCATTGTCTGCAAGTACTTCTTTCAATGTTCCGGTATAATCGTACAGTTCAAGACGTACTTTGCCTGATAGTCCGACTCCGAAATTTATCGTATTTTCTTTGACTATTAGGAAGTAATATTTGCCTGTAATATTTACCCTTCGTAGTTTTTTACTGCAATACTCTCCTAATTTTATTATATTCCCCAAGGCAGTTGTTTTTATACAGGATACTGTTTGAGATGAATCAATACTCATTGTAATTGCAAATACAGAATCCAGATTAAATGGTAAAAATGAATTGAACTCCAGAACAATATCGCCAGCATTACCTGAACCTTCAAGGAATACGACGCCATTTTGTTCCTGTGATGCACTAACGCTAATTCCATTTGCTGCTGAAAGAACAGAACTGAATTTCATTATTGATTTATCATATTCAAGACTGATTCTCCACGATTGAACTCCACTCGGAATGCTAAGGGTTGTTTGGAACTGCTGTCCCGGTAATATTTCAATTTCAGGAGGGGTTAGGGTTAATATCCCATCTGCGGGTGAGAATATACCGACTGTAACTGTATCAACGGTAACGCAACCGTTTGAATTTGTAACATTAAGGATATAGGAGGTTGTTTTGTCAGGCGTAGCTGCAGTTACTGCTGCATCTGGGGCGGTTAAGTCGGTAGATGGATTCCAGGAATAAGAATTCCCTGGTATAGGAGGAGTTCCTATTTGAGCTGCTTCTCCCGAACAGATAATCGTATCTGAACCGGCATCAGCAAAAGGAGGCTCAGATACTATAACCGTTACGTAATCTGAAGCTATACACTGAGCATTGGTAACAAGTACTTTGTAGATTGTTGTAGAATTAGAAGAAGCAATCGGATTTGAGATAGCCGGGTTGTCCAGACCTTCAGCAGGTAACCATGAATATGTGTAACCCGCTATAGGAGCTGCGCCTATTTGTATTTTCCCTTGTGGACATATAACCTTATCATCACCTGCATCAGCAACAGGAAGCGGAAAGATAACGGCATTTGTATAGACAGTATCACTACCATTTTCATTTTTGACAATTAGACGAACCTTATGAGATCCTGCTTGGGAATATGATACTGAAACAATGCTGTCGGTACTTGAAGAAGGGGTGCCGTTTTCGACAGTCCATTCACGGATGGTTGGGTTAAATTTGCTGTAATCAATGAATTGTAAGATGTTCCCTAAGCAGGTACTATCAGGAAGTGCAATTGCCAGAGGAGTTGCACAACTTGAAATTATACCGCTGCTATTGAAAATATAGTCCATAAAATTGGGAAGACCTTCTGCACAGTAATCTGTTAATCGTACTGCATCTTCACGATAAATACAGGCATTTCCTTTTAAATTTGGATAATCAATTACACTTAGAAAAGAACTTTGTGCAGGATAAATTTGAGCAGTATAAATTTTTCCATCAGGGGCTAATTGCATCCCTTCACATACGGTATGTATAGATTTAAGTATAAACTCTGAATTGCGAATTGAAGCAGAATCAGGTAAATTAACCTCAAATTGTAAAATACGGGCTTGTCCACGAGAAGCATATAGCTTTGTATTGTCGGGTGAAAAGGTTAAGCCGTAAAACAAAACATTAGGGGTTATACCGTCGTATAATGGTATATAATGAGTAATACTTCCAGTTGTGGCATCAAAGTCGAATAACGATAAGTCAACAAGGCTTGCTACGGCAATTTTTGAGCTATTTGGTGATATCTTCATATAACCCGCAGCAAATTTTTTATTGCTTGAAGGATAGGAAGAAACAGTTGGCACAGCATTAACACCGGAAGCAGTTAAATGAAAAGAATAAAAAATACCTTTTGAAACATGATGAGTCACAATCCAAAATCCGTTATGTTCACAATCTACAGTACCTGTGAGCTTTTCGCTTACACTGTCAATCAGCAAATTATTTTTCGAAATTACTGTGCCGAAAGGAACTTCCATACTTACGATAGAATAAAAAGCCGCGGTGTTCTTTGGAGTGCTTCCGCTCGTTAGGTCGGGAGATGTGAAAACATAGTATTGCAGTTTATTGGCAGGGTTTGGTACGATAAGAGCACTTTGAGTTGAGGATATACCTCCTTTTAATCCTGTTCCGTTATCCATTATTTCATGTTTGCTATTCCATATTGTAACTCCGTCCGTATAAAAAAGCAAATCTCCAGTTTTTTTGTCTGATACGGTAGCACATCCTTCATTTGCATTCAGCTTCCCATCCGAAAGTGAGGATGGAGAACCTGAGCTAAAGTTTAAGCCTGCATAATGACCAAAATACCAATTGTCGGCTTCGTGCTGAGCAAAAGTTCTTGAAGTATTTATACAAAATAATACGAAGAGAAGGATGTAGCCTTTCATACGCTTTTCCTAAAGAGTAGAAATCTCATTATGATTTTCAGTTAGTACATCTTATTGACTATCCTTTACAAACTAATGTCGATAGCGTAATAACTGTTTGTTGCACTTTTTTGATTCACAAAATAAACAGGAATTTTCTAAATATGGTGCTTAGATTGAATTCTATCGAGCTGTAGTGACTACTATTTTCTGCACATCATTATATATCCCGGCATTTATCTTGCAGAAATAAACTCCTACCGGCAAATCAAAATCAAGAGAATATTCACCCGCATCAAATGTATCATCGGTTAAAACCTCTTTCAAAGCACCGGTATAATCATATAGTTCAAGCCGAACCTTGCCTGGTAAGCCTATACCGAAGTTTACATTGTTTTCTTTCGAAGTTAGGAAGTAATTCTTACCGGTACTGCTCACGTTACGGATTGCCCTGCCGCAAAACATATCAAGTACAAGAGTATTGTTTTTGGTAACTACGCTTGCACATTGATTGTCATCTAGGGAATCAACGCTCAAATTAATTGCAAAAGAAGTATCAGAATTATAGGGCAGAAATGAGTAAAAGGAAAAAACAATCGAACCGTTTTCACCCGACCCTCTGAGAGAAAGCTCCCCGTTTTGTTCTTTAGGGGGTGAAATAACAATACCGTTTGTAGTTTCAATAATTGAGTCGAATTTCATAACTAAATTATCGTAACGAAGATTAGCCTTCCAAAATTGAACATCCTTTGGAATTTGCAGGGTTGTGTTAAACTTGACGCCCGGCATCATTTTAATAACCGGTGGTGTAAGACTGAACGAACGTTCATTGGATGGATTAACTACAACAACAACTGTATCGTGATTAAAACAGCCATATTGATTTGTAACCTTAAGAATATAGGTGGTTGTTTCAGTCGGTTTTGCAACTGTGTTACTCGATGTAGGTGATGATAATCCTGCAACAGGAGTCCAAGAATATGATTCTTTTATTGTAGAAGCACCACCTAATTCTACATTCTCTCCTACACAAATAACATGATCTACTCCTGCGTGTGCAATTGGAGGTTCTGCAAGTGTCACAGTAACAAAAGCAGTATCTAAACATGAGCCATTGGCGACAATCACTCTATACTGAGTAGAGACATTAGGGGTACACAATGGGTTTGAAATTGCAGGATTATCTAATCCTGCAGAAGGAAACCATTGATATGTACTTCCGCCACCAGCATTCAATTGCAGGCTTGAGTCTCTGCAAACTGTTGTGTCGGCAGAAATGGTTGCTTCAATTGTACCTATAGAAACTAAAACCGAATCAACAGTAGTACAACCGGAACTGTTTGTAACGGTTAGAATGTAATTTGTAGTTGATGTAGGATTTGCTGACGGATTAGATTTAGTCGGGTCGTCTAACCCTGCAGCAGGTTGCCATTGGTATGTATTGCCTGCTATAGGCAATGCTCCAAGCTGAGATATTTCACCAGTACAGTGTGATACATCGGCACCTGCTATTGCAATCGGTGGAGGGTTTACTTTTACAGTTAACTGGGTAGAGTCCTTGCAAATTCCGCTTAATACTCTAACTTTGTATGTTGTTGTTATGGCTGGTGATGCTATTGGATTTGCAATGTTTGGATTGTCCAGACCTGTAACAGGCGACCACTCGTATTCACTACCTCCGCTTGCTGATAGTTGTGCCGATGCTCCATAACAGATACCCGTATCACCCGATGTTATTGCAGTAAGTTTATTACCGACATTTACAAACACAGTATCATATCCTATGCATCCTGAACTACTGGTTACTTTTAGAATATAAAGAGTGGTAATAGGTGGAGAAGCAGTAGGGTTTGATTTTGTAGGGTCATTCAGGTCTGTAGCCGGGTTCCATAAGTAGGTTGCTCCTGTTTCAGGAAGCGCGCCAAGTTGAGTTTTTGATCCGGTACAAATAGTTTTATCAACACCTGCATTTGCTTTTTGATTTTTAACTGATACTGAAGCTGTATCGTATTCCTTGCAGCCATTAGTATTAGTTACCGTAAGGATGTATGTTGTAGATGCATTCGGAGTACAGGTAGGATTTGCTTTTTTAGGGTCATCCAGATAGATTGGTGGTTGCCATGAATAAATTTTACCTGCTTCGGCAAGTTCTCCAAGCTGTACGGACTCACCGGTACAGATAGTTTGGTCAATACCCGCATTAGCTTTAAAGGACGGATGTACGAATACAGTTACAAATGCTGAATCAACACAATTACCATTAGAGATGCGAACCCTGTATTTTGTAGTAACGGATGGTGAGGCGATAGGATTAGGTATTCTGGGGTTGTTCAAGCCTGTAACGGGAAGCCATGAATAAACTTTTCCTCCGCTTGCTGTTAGTTGGGCGGAGGTTCCTTTGCAAATTGTAACATCTTTAGAAACTACCGGCTTTACTATAATAACGGTTACTAAAACGGTATCGTAAGCAATGCAACCATTGCGTGTAACTTGCACAACGTAGCGAGTTGTAGCCTTTGGTGTTGCGATTGGATTTGGCAGAGTTACGTCGTCTAATCCCTCTGGCGGATACCAAAAGTATTTTTCATCTTCTTTGGCTGTATCGCCAATTTGTACACTTTCACTCAAGCATATTCTTTTGTCTTCGCCGGCATTAGCAGTGAATTTAGGAAAAACATGTACGGAAACAAATGCAGAATCAACGCAATTTCCTTGTATATTTATTACTTTGTACCGTGTATTTCCTTT
>CALMMI010000738.1 GCA_937868245.1 uncultured Ignavibacteria bacterium
TGCCCACAAAAAAGAATTTTATGTACTCCGGCGATAACCCACCTTATCTTGAAGCAGATGCAGCAACCTGGCTCAGAGAGCATGGTGTAATACACCTGTTGATTGATCTTCCCTCGGTTGATAGAGAAGAAGACGAAGGCAAACTGGAAGCTCATCATAATTTTTGGAATTACCCTACGGCTCCTCGTACGGATGCAACTATCACCGAACTTATCTATGTCCCGGATGAAGTACCCGACGGTCTCTATGTACTGAACTTGCAAATATGCTCTCTCGAAACAGATGCCACGCCGAGCAAACCTGTCTTGTATTCACTGCACTAAACTTGATTTGTAGTCAAGTCCTACCTTTATACTTGTCAGAATAGAATTAGTAAATATTAAAAGTAATTAATACAGTTGTGCTGACAAAATGGTAAAGTTTCATCCCCTTCCTGTTTCACAGTTACGATAGATTCCCTGTCATACCACCGTGTTTTTGATAGAATAAAATTATAGAGTCGCGCGGCAATGCATCTCGGAAGTGTGCAGTTTTTAGCTGTACAGGAGACACACTACGGTGTGTCTCTACATTATAAAACTCAATGCACGGTGGTAACACTAGAGTGCTTTTCTTTATCATTTTATATTTTTAAGGAACTTTATCTGGATAGATTAGTATAATTGAATAGTAGAAACATAAATGGTTACCAATAGATATGTAGCGTAAAAATCCGACAAACATACTACATATTTCTCCAGCGATTTTCATCAATATTTCATTAATTTTTACCTGAAATGTATTTATGAAATTATTTATTTTTACCTGCATAATCCTGACCTCGTATGCCATAACCTCTGCACAAAATAAAGCCCTTTACATGAAAAATACCGCTATTTTTCGTGCGCCTGTTCCCACATACTCAACACTAAATATTACAATGGAATTTTGGATAAAACCCGAGCGGGATGATGAACATTCATACCCTTTGTTCCTGGGGTCGAATTTCTTTGGATATGGGATTCATTTACATAATGGCGTTAACGGAGGTCCTGGTAACTATGCTTCACTTATGATACAGAGTGCCTCCAATTCAATTACCGGTAATCCAATTCGATTGAAAATAAATACATGGACTCATATCGCAATTACTCATGATACTCTTGGTTGGAGATTCTATCGAAACGGGGAATATGTCGGAAACGGTGAATTTCGCGCAATAATCGATTCAACCAGTTTACTCAGAATACTTTACTTTACAGGGACTATTGATGAAATACGACTTTGGGGTATAACACGAACCCAGCAGGAAATAAAGCAATCATTCCAAAAACCACTTAAAGGGAATGAAAAAGGGTTGATTGAATATTACAATATGGATTCTTTTGCACAGAAATTCGGAGAGATAATTCCGAACATTGCAGGGGATTCCACAAAAAACGCAGCTATTTATGGAGACGTGCAGAATATTGCCAATGTAGAGGGTGCTCCGCTTGTAGAGGAAGAGTATCCCGATATTACTTTCCTAGAAAAGCCTTCACATTATCAGTTCTTTCCTAGGAATGATCAAACTAATTCTGCACCGATTCGCATAAGCGGAAGCATCAACACTCCGGGATGGGATTCAGTTGTTTTGCAAACTCTTAAAAATGATACGGTATCTGAACGTACAAGCTATCCACTAGCATATAGCGGTACTACCGCCAAATTTGAATTCAATTCTACAATTACGGCAACGCCAACACTCTTTACGTATAGAGTATATGTGCATAAAGGTGAAAAACGGATAATGATTGGCGAATCCGCCGATTTATCCTGCGGTGACGTTTATCTTATTTCAGGACAATCCAATTCTCATCCTGCAAGTGATTCGTCAACGTATGTTAATCCACTACTTAAATCATGGGGAGTATTGAATCAGAACGGAAATTTATTGCCTTATAATGTAATAGATTCGTCGTGTAGGGAAAGAGTGTA
>CALMMI010000739.1 GCA_937868245.1 uncultured Ignavibacteria bacterium
CAGTGAGTTTTTGTAAAGCTTCATGAAAATGAAAAGGCAGAAAGTAAGGCAACAACTCGTATATATAGTTGTTGCTTTACTTTCTGCACTTTCATTTAATGTTAACCCTACTTCAATATCACACACGACCCGCTGAGCACTTGTCCGTCGAATTGCATTGATATGCGGTACACCCCGCTTGCAAGGTTTGCTACCGGAATCGAAAACTGATGTTCGTTACCACCGCTTGTCTCGCCTGTAGAATGGTAACACTCCTCACCAAGTGTATTAAACATTTGCACGGTATAGGTTGTGTTTTGGGGTAATTGGGCATTATCTTTTGAGAGTACAACATAGATAGCATCCAGTCCTTTAGCAGGTGAAGGGAATGCTTCCAGCCGTGCAGTGTGGACAACTTCGCTTCCTACGCCGCTCATTGTGTCGTCGTATGCCCGTAGAGAAATATCCTTTAGAAACATTCCGTCGTGTGTGCCTTGGTCGTCGCTCAACACTCCAAATCTAACAAGTATTTTCTTGCCGATATAGGCATCTAAATTGCATTCCTGACGCACCCACGCAGGGAAATTACCATCGAAACCAAAAGTACCGCTTTCCTGTTTCGAGCTTGGAAGTCCTGTTGCAGGCTTCATTCGTGAACTTTGTAAGTTCACCCAGGTACGCCCGTCATTGTCGGAAACCTGCACTACACCATAATCCAATTTTGCCTCAATTGTCCACCGTGCCCAAAAGTCAAGTGATGCGCGGCGGGCTTTCACAATATCTATCGGGTCTAATATCTGGATGTAATTGGAATCGGAATCTTCGTAATTACCTGTCGGACTATCGGAAAGCATATATCCGCCTTCGGGATTTGAAACCGTTGCCCACTTACTGCTTTTCCAACTGAGGGTGAACTGTGAATGACCATACAACGTGTCCACACGCGGACGGTAGAATTGCAGTTGTATCGTGTCGTGGCGGAGCGTTCCGTTTTGCAGCCATTTTACTTCAATCTTGGCAAAATCACCGTTGTGGTAACCGTTTGGAGCTGAAATATCAAATACCTCCGTTTGCTTTTCACCGGTTGAGAGCATTTTAAAAGTTCTAATTCCATCGGTAACCTTAAAACGGCTGTCGAGAGAGGTAAGAGTTACATCTATTGTAGAATCGGGTTTTTCCACACCTGTATTTTGAAACGTAACCGAGAAGCTGGGCTTGTCTTTTTCACCGTCGTACAGGGGCGAAGCATCTACAATTCTGTAATTCGTAAGTGCACTCCAGGCAAGCTGATAGTTCATATACAGGTTGTCAGCAGCGTGGAGTACAATCCGCTCAGGCGGTGCATAGAACCCGTCGAGGGGAGAGCCTACTTCGGGGGTCATTGCAAATATTTTCGGCTTGTCTGTTTCGCTTGCATACATCCAGTCGTCAGCCGAACCGCGTGTGGAATAGTTTACTGTTTGAAGTGCCACTCCTGCTGAATAGTTGCTGAATTTAGTTCCGTCGGCAGAAAACGAGCGGAAAAATGCTGAATCGGCACTTTCCTGTTCCGTAGTTCCAAAGGGATAGATAAGGAGATTCCCGAATGTATGATAATTGAGTGCGGTTCTGAATTTATTCTCGTTGCAGAAATCGCGAATAGCCTCGGTTTCAGGTTCTGAGAAGGGTTCAGACCCTCTAAACGTTTCATCAGACGGTTTTGTGGAAGAGCCTCCTTCGGGTGCATCCCACATCGACATTGGTCCGTAGTTGCGATTGATGTCGGCACTTTGATTGCCGTGTCTATTTTTTCTCCAAAGTCCCCCACCCGTTGGTGACTGAGTTTGGTTAAACATATACCCGTCAGGATTCACCATCGGAATCACGTAGATAATCCGGTTTGCAAGCAGATACAGCGCCTCGGCATCCCCTGCCTTTGCTTTTTCCAATAAATCCCAAAAGAAATAAATGAGCGTGGATGCTCCTCCCGGTTCACGGGCATGATGAACGGCGGTGTAGAGTACTTGCGGCTTGTCGTCGTTTGTGCTTGTGCTAAAACGGTAGGCATAGAGCGGTCGGTTTTCTACCGAACGACCTATTTCAAACGCTTCCGAAACCGCTTCCGGGTAGAATTTCTGCATTTCTTCAAAGTTTTTGTACACCTCATCCAGTTTGAA
>CALMMI010000740.1 GCA_937868245.1 uncultured Ignavibacteria bacterium
TAACCACGTATCGATGCTTCGGCACCAGAGCCATCAGGCATTATTGCTCCACCTTTCTCACGATGTTCTATATCCACTTTCGTCATGATATTTGCATCAATTCTACCGGCTACTATTTGAGTTCTAAGGTAGTCTTGCTTTGCCTTCTTTTCAGTCTCATCTGTTGTGAGTGTCATTTCATCGTAAAGTTTTTTTAACGGACTTTCGTTTGGCAGCATCTCAAAATACTTTACAATATCCGATTCAGGCTCGAAGGCTTCATCTTTTAGAACCTGCATTTGTTCATCAACAATCAAATTCACAAGGTTCAGATAATCAGTAATTCTTTTTGCGCGATAATCGGGCTCATGAGTTGAAATAGGATGATACTGCTTATTGGTACTTTCGTAATAGTGTTTCCTCATTGATTCAATCAAACGGTCTTCTATAATCGAAATTACCGACGAAATACCGAATCGTGCAACTTTTATAGGTGTGTCAATCGTAAAAGCCACCCCCATTACCGGAATATGGAAGGTATGCTCTGATTTATTGGTCTTGCTATTCATGTGGTATATATTCATATTAAATTATACCTGCCGTATTCTTGGGAATACGGCAGGTTATTCATTTACAACGTACCGCGTCGGGCTTGCTCTGCTTCGATTGATTCAAATAGTGCCTGGAAATTCCCTTTACCGAATGAACGTGCTCCAACCCGTTGAATAATCTCAAAAAATAGGGTTGGACGGTCTTCCACAGGTCGGGTAAAGATTTGGAGCAGATACCCTTCTTCGTCACGGTCAACCATAATACCTAAAGATTTCAGCATATTAATATCTTCGTTAATATGTGGTACTCGGGCTTGTACAGTATCGTAATATGTTCCCGGTACATAAAGGAATTCCACACCGTTCTTGCGCATTGCAGTTACAGATTCAATTATATTATCCGTTGCAATTGCTATATGTTGGCATCCGGGTCCTTCATAAAAATCCAAATACTCCTCGATTTGCGATTTTTTCTTACCTAATGCAGGCTCATTAATCGGGAACTTGATATACCCATTACCGCTCGACATTACCTTACTCATAAGGGCAGTATATTCTGTGGAAATATCCTTGTCATCAAATGTAATGATATTCTTGAATCCAAGCACTTCCTCGTAGAATTTCGCCCAACGGTTCATTTGTCCGAGTTCAACATTACCCACACAATGATCCACGTATTTGAATCCCATGTCAGGTGGATTATACTCCGATTTCCATTCTACAAAACCTGGAAGGAACGGACCGCTATAATTCTTTCTATCTACAAAAACATGCACAGTTTCCCCGTATGTTTTAATTCCTGCACGTATTACCGTTCCATTTTCATCTTTTTCTTCAGTCGGTCCAAAATGTGAAACTGCACCGCGCTCAGTGGTTGCCAGGTATGAATATTCGGCATCATCCACCCAAAAAGCAATAACCTTCACGCCGTCGCCATGTTTCTTGATATGCTCTGCAATTTCACCTTCGCTTGTAAGGGGGGTAGTGAGTACAAGTGTAATTTTACCCTGACGCAATACATAACTTGTACGGTCACGCACACCTGTTTCCAACCCTGCATACGCAACTGATTGAAAACCAAAACAGGTTTTGTAAAAAACTGCTGCTTGCTTTGCATTACCTACATATAGTTCAATATAATCCGTACCATTGATTGGCAGGAATTCTTCGCTAGTTTCATGTGCCATTAACTTAGGCTGATTTGGGGTTGTGAGTATCATGGTAAATTCCAAAAGAGTGTGAGAACAGAAATTATCCTAAACAATATTCTAATTGAAAATAGTTTTTTACGAAAGCCACGATTTGTAGTAATCCGGCAATTCAATACCGAGTGCATCCTCTGTTATTGCAAGAGGACGGAAAGGATCAATCATTACCGCCAATTCTTTTGTCTCCTTCTTACCGATACTCCTCTCCATTGCCCCGGGATGTGGACCGTGCGGAACTCCGCCCGGATGCAAAGTAATTTGTCCTTTTTGGATATTATTACGGCTCATAAAATCGCC
>CALMMI010000741.1 GCA_937868245.1 uncultured Ignavibacteria bacterium
TCTTTTTTACTCAAAACTAAATTTATAAAATGAAGTATATCCCCCTACTTCATCATCCCCTCAAGATTCTTCCCTACTTCACCCCAGTTCACCACATTCCACCAAGCTGCTATATAGTCTGCACGTTTGTTTTGGTATTTGAGGTAATAGGCATGTTCCCATACGTCAATTCCCATGATAGGCATTACACCCCACGATGAGAGTTTATGTTGATTTTCTGCTTGCCCTATAATTAACCGTTTGTCCGAAGCACGGTAATGAAGCAATCCCCAGCCGCTACCCTCCACTGCCCCTGCTGCTGCACTAAATTGCTTTTTAAAAGCATCAAAACTTCCGAAATCCTCTTTGATTTTATCAGCCAGTTTCCCTGAAGGTTCACCGCCTCCGCCTTTGCCTGCCGGTGCCATAATTCTCCAAAACAGCGAATGCAGGAAATGACCTCCACCGTGAAATGCAGCTTGTTTCGACCAATGCTGAATCATAGAGAAATCACCTGATGCCCTTGCTTTTGCAAGTTCTGTTTCTGCTTTGTTAAGTCCGTCCACATACGCTTTATGATGTTTGGAATAATGTATTTCCATTGTCATAGCATCGATATGAGGTTCTAATGCGTTGTAAGCATACGGTAATGAAGGAAGCTCATGCTTTGTTAGATTTCCCAACGGTTGTTTATCCTCGGGAGGAGCAGCTTCTGCTTGTAGTGATGAAGCAGCAAAAACAGCAGTAGCAATACCGGCTGTACCCAGAAACGAGCGTCTATTCGCTTTCATAGATTATCTCCTGACAAATTAAAAATTGTTGTAACAGAATACTATCTGTTGTCTGTTTATTCTTTTGAGAAAAAGTACTCAGAATCATCATCAAACTTTACATTTACCGTTATCCAACCTTTGGTAGGTGATTTATAAAATGTAAAAATCCATCTCATAGGGTACTTATCATGCAAGGCAAGATACCGAAGACGTATATAGGAGTCTGCTACTGATTCAGACCCGACACGTTCAAATCCTTTCATGAGTCCGTAGATGTCCTCAGCACGCTTTGCCTGATCGGTAAGCCTTTTTATTTGCTCAGGCTTATCTCCGATAGGACTATTTTTGAGTAATTTTTGAAATGCTTCGCCGGTGTTCCCTACCATCATTAACTTGAAGAATTCGGCACTCATCCCAACAATTTCTTTTGGTAAAGCACTTGTACTTGGGAGATTTTCGCTCGGGGCGTTCGCTGTAGGCGGATTATCTTGGGCGTGGAGATTAGCGGAAACCAAAATGCTGAGGAAAAATAATGCGAATAGAATTTTCATATCAGTTCCTAAAATTTCGATAAGTTATATTTTAATTTATACCTGAGGAGTTCACTATTCCAATCCCAACGACATTCTGAGTTGCAAAATTTCACCGCGGGTTAAATGCCTGTACTCGCCTCTTGCCAAGCCACGGGTGGAAAGTGTAGCAAAACTTTTACGGTCAAGACGTTTTACTTCATATCCCAAAGATTCGAAAATCCGTCTGACTTCCCGGTTGCGACCTTCGTGCAATTCGAGTGTAATCTTTGTACGGTCAGTTGGTTGCACCAAAACTTCACATGGTGAAGTTTTACCGTCTTCAAGTTCAATACCCTCGCTTATTTTTTTTGCATCATCAAGATCAATTTTTTTATCCAAAACCACGTTATAGACCCGAGGCACTTCAAAACTTGGATGTGTAAGTCTGTAGGCAAGATCCCCGTCATTTGTAAGAAGCAATGCACCGGTTGTGTTACGGTCCAGTCTGCCTACGGGAAAGATACGGTCACGCTTCTTTACAATATCCATCACGGTTTTCCTACCTTTTTCATCACTTGTGGTTGTAATATAATCTTTAGGTTTATTTAGAAGAATATATATCAGATTTTTGTATATCGTTACGGGTTCACCGTTTACAGTTACAAAATCGCTGGTCAACACACGACGCCCAAGATCGGAGACTACCTCACGATTTATTTTCACAGCACCTTCGCGAACAAGATCCTCCGCTGCTCGACGGGAGCATATTCCGGCATCCGCAAGATATTTATTGATACGAACGCCAATCTCTTTTTCAGCTTTGGAATTATTTTTTTTACTTGGCGATAATTTAGGGACGTTTTTCATTGTTTTTACGAGGAGATAAATAGCTTCAAATTTTCGTTTTTTGGTAGCAAAATACAAAATTTTCAGCGTTCAGAAGCGGCTTTTTCGGCAAAAACCTAAATCATTTTTGTGAGAATACTTTCAATTGCTTTTGTTGCACGCTCGGGCTTAACAGATTTCATGCATTCAAGAGTACCAAGGGGACATTGATTCCCGCCATGAATCGCACAGGGACGACATTGAAGAGTATCATTTTGAAGAATCAAACTTTCTTCTCCGCGAGGCGCAAATCCGAATTTTGGCGAAGTAGCCCCAAATACAG
>CALMMI010000742.1 GCA_937868245.1 uncultured Ignavibacteria bacterium
CCGTCGCCGATTGCAGAATCCAATTCTCCGGCATATATTAAAATCATGCGGTCGGTACCACCTAATGGTAACGAAAATACAGCAAAACTCAGTGTGGCACTTTTTGATAAACAAGGTAATTTTTCCCATGGTTTTGATCAGAAAGAAGACACTCAATTTTGGTCATCGGCTCTTAATTGTACAGATTTCCCATCATCAACATTTCCTCAATCTGCAATTGAGAAAAATACTTGGGGGAATATTGCCATAGGGCTGGCGATGGACAGATCGCTAACAATGTCGCCGTATATTTCAACAGCTTTCAGTTCTATCGAGAATTTCATACCTGCAATTTCCGTTACTGATTATCTGGATTTTCTTACATTTAATCATAATGTAACCGAAGCAATACCCCTCACAACAGCAGATTCGGCACGTTCTGTTTTCAATTTCCTTTCCGCTCCAACAGCATCAGGACTATCCTCACTGTACAAAGCCTCCGTATCACTGATAGACAAAATACGGAACGCACCTGCTGAACGGAAAGCTGCAATTATCATAACTGCAAGTTCTGATAATTCATCATTACTTATTACTGCCGAAAATGCAATTCAATATGCTACGGAAAACCATGTTCCAATCTATATAATAGCTCTTGGTGATGGAAGTACAGATACCTATACTCTTAAATATCTTACAAGCGCAACAGGAGGTAGATTTTATACACTGCCCCCGGAAAGAATCAACGAACTTTCGGATGTTCTAACAGAAATCATGCAGGCACAAAAAGCATCGTACGAAATTTCGTTGCCTGTTACCGGGAATGTTTCTTCATGCGATAAGCCTGATGCAACAATCTCTTTTACAACACCAAGCGTCAGCTTGCAGGACAAAACAGTTCTTTCCCCTGATTCACTATGGGAACTACCATCATATCAGGCAGTTGCCCTCTTCGACAAAAACAACGCAGTTCTGGACGACAGTTATACTTCAGTAATAACATCGCTTGCCACTGCATTGAAAGATAATCCTCAAAAGCTAATCGAACTTGTGGGGCACGGAAGCAACGACAATACCGATGATGCGGCTATGAATATGGCAATCCAACGTACACAGGTTGTACGAAGAGCTTTGCTTGCTCAAGGCGTTCCTGCCGCCCAAATACGTACCCGCGCTGTCGGCAATCGCAAACCTCTTTATTATTTTGAAAAAGAGACGTGGCAACGAAGTGTGAATCGTCGTGTTGAACTGCGATGGCTTGATCCTGCCCTTTTACCGTTTGAAATTGCTGCCGAACAAGCAGCAAGCGAAGAAGAAGCTCTTAAAATTACCGAACGCTGGGAACAGCGCGGACAAAAGGCATATTTTGAACGGGTGATAATTAACAAGAATCCTACCTACCGTGTTAAATTATGGGGGTATCCAACCATTGCATCTGCAAAAGATACTGCAAAGCAACTCCAGAAGCAATTTAAGATGGCATTGCTCGTGGAATAATTAGTTTTCTTTTGCTGTATATAAGAACATTTAAGTAGAAGGTCAGAATTATTTGAACTTTTGTGCTCATTGTATGGCAAGTAATTGAACCCTTCGATGAACCCAGGGTGACATACAGTTGCGGTCATGCTGAGCCCGTCGAAGCATAAAAACTCTTGCCTCTATTCTGTAGTTTACTTCAAATTCAAAAGTAAGTTAATTCTGTACTCATACTTACATGCTGCACTTGGCGAAAAGTTATTAAATATGGTGTTTCCATACTCAGTAATTTCCAAAAGGGTTTAGACTATGGACGGTTTTGATATGCCATTTTAGAACCGTTCTTCCCGTCTCTTGAAGGTATGCCTACTTGAGTAGGTACACATCTAATCTTTTTACATTTTAGAATCAAACCAAAGTTTCTAAAATAAATTTCAGCAATGTTTTCGCTTTTGAATCGTATATATTTGTAATTATGCACAACGACTTATACTACTTCACACCCGAAAATTTACTTTCTCAGGCTCAGATTACCCCGCTGATATTGGGGTATCATCGTGTTCAATTCTATGTGGACGAGCAAGGGATTCCATCCAAAGAAAAGACTGACTGTATGGCTGAGTTCTACCTCTCCCCTTCCGGCGGGACACTTCGCGATATGAATATGAATATCGTTACATACAGTGCTAAGTATGATAAGTATAAAGGATACGGGAAACAGTAATTAAATGAAATCTGCCGGTGCTACTACCATTTTACTACGTAAATGAAACGTTTGCCTCTCATAATTTTCTCTGTTATTGCGATTTTCTCCGTTGGTTTTTTTAGCGGTTCACGGGATGCTGTTTATTTCAAGATCAATAAATCACTTGAACTGTTCGGTGCTATGTTCCGCGAGATTTCTGCGAATTATGTGGATGATATCGACCCCGAAGAATTCGTACGCAACGGAATGAAAGGTATGCTCGATGATCTTGACCCCTACACCTCCTTACTTGATGAAAGTTCCTCCGAAGATATTGACATGCTTTCAATGTCTGCGCGAAGCCACATCGCAAGTGGCCACACCGAAGTCCTACCAGCAGTAGCCGGAGCAATTCGCGAATTTATCGAACGAACACCAATTTCACTCGCAGGAAAAAAGATCGTCATCG
>CALMMI010000743.1 GCA_937868245.1 uncultured Ignavibacteria bacterium
GAGGATTGGCAGCAAGATTAGCTTTAATCGCACTATACTGGGTATCTAACCACTTATTATATTCTTCTTCAGATTGCATAAATACTTCACCTCGCATAGCATAGTGTCCGCTTCCACACAATTCGGCACATGCAAGTTCGTATTTCCCACTTTTCGTTCCATTAAACCACACTTTAATCCACTGTCCCGGCAAAGCATCCTGTTTTACACGGAAATTCACAAGGAAGAAACTGTGAATAACATCCATTGTAGAGAGGTTTACAACTACATTCTTATTAATCGGGAAATGTAGTTGATTCATAGTTAGCAAATCATCAAATCCCGCAGGGTCATTTTTATCGATACCGAATGGATTGCTAGCAGACATTTGCTTACGGTCTTTTTTTCCAAAAACTCCATCGGGACCCGGATAGCGTACATTCCAACCAAATTGGTATGCCATTACTTCCACCTGTACATCAGGATGTGGAACTCTCCACTCTGATTTTGTTTTCGTCCACATATCTTCACTCCAAAGCCCGATAACCACAAACACAATCGAAGGAAGCAATGTCCATGTGAATTCCAACGCATTGCTGCCATGGAAATGATATGCCCTGCGATTTGGATTAAAACGGTACTTTATGAGAAATACAATCAGCAAAATGTAGGTAAGGAAAAAGATAATAACCGAGAACCAATAGATAACAGCAAACATATCGTCTAACTGCTGACTATAAGTACTAACACCTTCAGGAAAGAAGGTAAGCATATCTTTGTAAAGCCATTCGAGCATAGAAATTACCTTTTAATAAGATAGTTCAGTTTGAAATCACATTAAGTAAGGAGGCACTAAATCCATTCGTCAAAAAAATAGCCGATTGATACTAAAATCACATCGGCGATTGTAATTCACTTTCTTCCCAGCCCTTCATTCGGGATGCTGTTTTCTCGCGAACTGCCTTTACTTCGTCCGGAGTAACAGCAGGAGCATTATTTCCCCAGCTTGAACGGACATAAGTAAGAACATCTGCGATTTCCTCATCAGTCATTGAATCTTTCCAAGGAGCCATAAGACCGTTATAGTCTTTTCCGCCTCTGGAAATTTTCCCTTTGAATCCATGAAGAACGATACGGATGGGTACAGTTGATTCCCCTGTTGCAAATGCAGATCCGGCAAGTGATGGATATGTTCCGGGCAACCCTTTGCCATTACCTTGATGACAAGTAGCACAGATTTTTGAAAATATTGGAGCCCCTGGTCCACCTGCTTGAGTTGAACCTCCTGCGCCTGCAACTTCTTTTTTTGCATTTGGGTCAACGAAAACAGGTTCATCTTCAAGGTGGACAAAGAATCCTTTAATATTGCATCCGGCAATAAATAGAAAACTAACGAGGGCGAGAGATAAGATACTTTTTGGAGAGAGTAAAAATTTCATCATTGATTACGCTGGAAATAATTACAAAAAAACCGACTCGAAATTGCTGCTGTGTTTCAATTCAGTACTCAAAATTACAAGCAATTCCCTATTTGGACAAATGTTTTTTGAAAAAATTTTTACAAAATCTACCGAAAATCCTACAATCACAAATCTATTTCCTTACGTCTAAAAGGGTTATTGGAATCCTTTTTTTATTTCATGTTTTTGGGTTTTATTGTAAGAATTGACAAAAAATCGTGTTTTGAAATAATATTCTTACAAGTTTGATCGGTAAATCTGTCCGTTATTGAGTGTAAATTTGGGTTTGCCTGTAAGATGTAACCCCTCAAAAGGAGAATTTTGCGACTTGGAGCAGCTATGTGATAAATCTACTGCCCACTCTTCATTCGGAGCAAATACAGTTAGGTTGGCTTTCTCTCCCGTGGCAATTTTAATCTCAGGTAATTGCAATACTTTACGTGGATTTAAGCTCATTTTTTCAATCAACTCGGCAAACGACAGTTTACCTGTATGTACCAAAAATGTCATTCCCAGACCGAGAGCAGTCTCCAAACCGGTAATTCCGTTTGCGGCTTGAGCGAACTCACACTCTTTTTCATGTACTGCATGAGGTGCATGGTCAGTAGCAATACAGTCTATAGTCCCGTCTGCTAATCCTTCTATAATTGCTTCAATATCTTCATCTGTACGTAGAGGCGGATTCATTTTTGCATTTGTATCGAACCCCCGTACCGCTTCATCAGTAAGTACAAAATGGTGCGGAGTTACTTCACAACTAACCCTAAGCCCTCTTGCTTTTGCTTCACGGACTAAACGCACTGCTCCCTTTGTACTGATGTGTGCTGCGTGATAACGGCGGTTTCCACAATATTCAGCAAGCAAAATATCCCTTGCAATTATTACATCTTCAGCCACCGTGGGGTATCCTTTTAATCCGAGTTCTGCCGATACTTTCCCTTCGTTCATTGCAAAGTTTTTTGTCATGGAATGTTCTTCACAATGCTGAGTAAGGAGCGCATCCCACTGTGCTGTATAATCGAATGCCCTTCGCATCATTTCAGCACTTTCAAGGCAAGATCCGTCATCCGAGAACATGACTGCTCCAGCTTCAATCAGAGAAAGCAGCGGAGCAAGCTCCTTCCCTTCCCTGCTCTTAGTTATCGTTGCACAGGGGAATACATCCACTATATTCCCTTTTGCCCTGCTTGTGATGTATTCGATAATTGCCACAGAATCTACTGCAGGAGATGTGTTAGGCATACAAACTACCCCGGTAAATCCTCCGTTCGCAGCTGCTAAAGTTCCAGTTTGGATAGTTTCCTTATATTCCTGACCCGGCTCA
>CALMMI010000744.1 GCA_937868245.1 uncultured Ignavibacteria bacterium
GGTCACCGACTACTTGAATCTCAATATGGCGTGGCTCTTCAACAAGTTTTTCGAGGTAAACAGATGAATTTCCAAAAGCTGCATCAGCTTCGTTGCGTGCCATCGTATATCCGTTTTCGAGATTATCAGCAGAGAAGATAAATCTCATTCCCTTATCGCCGTCACCTGCAACAGCTTTTATCATTATAGGATAACCGATTACTTGGGCAAGCAGCTCGGCTTCTTCCAATGTATCAACTGTCCCTTCGCTACCGGGGATAACAGGAACACCTGCAGCTCGCATCGTTTCCTTAGCAACTGATTTATTCCCCATCCGGGCAATTGAATCGGGCATTGGACCAATAAACTTAATCCCTACTTCTCCGCAAATTTCTGCAAAAACTTCGTTTTCTGCCAGAAAACCATATCCCGGATGAATGGCATCAGCACCGGTAATTAAAGCAGCAGAAATAACAGAGTGAATTTTCAGATAGCTTTCTTTTCCTGCAGGAGGTCCGATGCAAACTGCTTCGTCCGCAAACCGAACATGAAGTGAGGTTTTGTCGGCTGTAGAATAGACGGCAACGGTTTTAATTCCAAGTTCGCGACACGCACGGATAATTCGGAGAGCAATTTCACTTCGATTTGCAATCAGTACTTTTTTAATCATTATTTAGCCCAATTGAATCAGGAACATCGGTTGATGGTATTCAACGGGTTGTCCGTTTTCCACTAATATTTTGATAACCGTACCGCTAACGTCACTTTCGATTTCGTTCATCAGTTTCATTGCTTCCACGATACACATTGTCTTTCCAACGGATACACTATCACCTACTTGCACAAATGCAGGAGCTTCCGGCGAAGATGAACGATAGAAAGTACCTACAATCGGAGATAAAATTTGATGTGTATTCGCTACCGGTGCAGCAGGCGCATCTACAGTTGGAGATGCAGGAGCAGATATTTCTGCTGTAACTGCCGGAGCAGATGTTGGCGCGGGAGCTGTAGGGTAAGAAGGTTGAAAGTAATTTTGAGCCGGGGCATGATTAATAACTTCTGCTTTGCGTGAAATAAATACTTTCGCACCGTTTTCTTCCAAACTTAACTCAGTAGCAGAACTTTCATCAAATATTTTCAGTAATTGTTGTACGTATTCTAGATCCATGTTTCCTCCGGAATGAGAAAAATAAAAAAGCGTGCTTCCTCATGTATAATATGCTGAAACACGCCTTAAGGTTTATTCAAGAAAATTACTCCTTCACTCGTTCCATGTAATTACCGTTACGAGTATCAATACGAAGCATATCGCCTTCATTAACAAAGATTGGAACACCGATTACAGCACCTGTTTCGAGTGTAGCAGGTTTAAGAACATTTGTTGCCGTATCACCGCGAAGCCCTGGTTCGGTAGAAACTACCCGAAGATTCACATGCGAAGGAAGTTCAACAGAAAGGACTGTCATATCATTCAATGCCAGTTGTGCTTCCTGACCTTCTTTCATGAATTTAGCAGAATCACCCACGATATCGGCATCTACTGGGATTTGATCGTAATTTTCAATATCCATAAATACGAAACTGTCGCCGTCTTTATAGAGATATTGATAATTTTTTCTGTCAACCCGCACAAATTCAATTGTTTCACCTGAACGGAAGCGGTTTTCAAGCAACTTGCCTGTGCGCATATTCCGCATTTTAACTTGGTAGAAAGCACGAAGATTACCAGGTGTGCGGTGTTCGGATTCTAGAACCGTACATAAGTCGTTGTTATATTTTATTACTGCGCCAATTCTTAAATCTGCTGTGGTTGCCATGAGTACACAATATAATTAAACAATCTAAAGAGGTCTCGAGCGGATTCGAACCGCTGTAGGAACTTTTGCAGAGTTCTGCCCAGCCACTAGGCGACGAGACCATAAACGTATTTTTTCAATAGTACGAAGTGCGAAAATAGGGGGATTTACCCGAAATTCCAAATAGAAAGTTTCCACATGGGTTGAAAAGATGAACTAACCCCTTATAATCTTCTGAAAAATCTCATGGATTTACGATAGGCTCATTTAATTATTTCATCAATATCCGTAAAATCTGGTTTGCAAACCGGATTCTACGGAGTAAGTAAATTATAGTTTAAGATTAATGTCCAGAATTTTCAGCAACCTTAAAAACATGTAAGACATGTGGGAAAAGTGCATCCATACACTCCTCTACTCCTCTTACGGAACCCGGCAACGCTATAATGAGCGTTTTACCTTTCATTCCGCCAATACTGCGAGAGAGCATTGCAAACGGCATCCTTTCCTGTCCGTACTTACGCATCTGTTCGGCAATCCCCGGGATTTCCCTGTCAAGTAGTGGTCTTA
>CALMMI010000745.1 GCA_937868245.1 uncultured Ignavibacteria bacterium
CGTAAGAATAAAAGTGGATTTGTTGTCCTGATCGTTATCAGTACGTTGCTCACTCGAAACAAGATGACCGCGGTCGTATCCTGAGTTTGTATAATCTGAGTGTTTTACATGATAAAATGAAAGGGGGAGGGTAGTGTCCGAGATAAAACTCCCGCCGTATCGTTTGGCATCACCATACCAATTGCTGTTTAACTCATAGGAAACCCAGTTGCATACATTTAAGTTCTTGTTGTAGGAAAGTACATATTGAGGTCTTGTTATGATGTAATCGTCGGAACTGTCGTAGTCGTTTGGGGTATTTAGTTCGAGATGGATCGATCTTTGAGCGGGTGCTGCGATTTCTTCAATACTTGAGGAAGTAGGTGAAACAGGTGTAGGTACAGGAGCCGTATCTTTTCTTTGATTACAGTATCCTAAAAGGATAATGATAAGTACAATACAAAATAGAAAGAGGAGTATCTTGGTAATTTTACGAGTAGTTGAGGGAATAGCAGTGATTTGGAAAAATATCAAAATGAGACATAAGCAAAAGGCGTATCAGAGTACGCCTTTTGCTTGAAAAATACTATGGAAAAACACTCCTACTTCTCATTAAACTCTTCATCTTTAATCTGAGAAACAGTGGTATTACCCCCGCCAATTCCCGGATTTAAAGTAAACGGCTGAACTGTCCAATTCTTTTGTTTCACTTTGCCGTCACTTGTTTGGGTTTCTGTTTCAGTTTCTTCAAACTTAAAAATTTGATCGGATTCAAAATTAGCACGTTCTTTCGAGAACATTTTTTTAGCTTTATCCCATTCAAGACCTTTGCTGTATTTCATTGTAAGGTTTCCGGGAGCGATTTCCTTTATAACTGCGGAACTGTTTGCAGATACGAACATATAATGTAATGTTTTGGAAGGATCTTTAACATCACTTAGTTTTACAACTATATCCTGATCATAGCCGTTATTTATTGTTAAGCTGCTCAATCCCTTCTGACCCTTCGACGGTTCAATATAGACGCCGTTCATTCCGCCGCAACCAATAAGTGAAATAACTGTAAAGCTACACACAGCCGCTGCAAAAAAGCATCTTTGCAGAATTACATAAAATGAGGAACAAATATTCATAGTGTTTGCCAAAAAATGAAAAAAATGAAAATTAATATTCAAAAAACATAGAGCCGATAACTCCTTCTTTCTTTTTATCGCCATACTCGGCAACCCGCCAAATAATAGCATACTCAGCAGTCTTCGGGGCTTTGAAATACACATACGAATACTTATCTACTTCTGTATTTGCAGCCACAGGTTTCCATTTACCTTCGTCGAAGTAAAAGACAGCAATATCTACATCTTTTATTGCAGTTGTGTCGGCATAGGTAAGTAATGCATACTCTTCGTCTTTTTCAAAGTCTTGCCAGATTTGTCCATGCGATTTTAACACACTCGCAACACCGCCAACAGGTGTTGCCTTACCTGTCAGTACTGTTCGTGCTGCAATCATAGTTAGGGTAGAGCCTACATTTTCTGTTATTTGCTTGTTTTCGGGTGAGTATTGAAGTGCATCGGTATTTACACCCAATGCCTCAATCACAACACTACTTGCTTGCTTCATTGTTAGTGAATCTGTTTCAATATCAATTTTTTCATAGATTCTCTTAACTGCCCGTGCAATCCGGTTAAGATTCTTATCTACTATACCGGATTCCCACATGAGCCGAAGTGCTGCAGTGCGAAGCCGCCATAAGTTACGCTCCTTTGGAAGTACCAAACTTACAGGAATCTCACCGATTAGGGCTGTATCTACTGCAAATGCATCCTTAATATCAAGTTCTTGCCCTTCATATTGTTTGCGTTTGGATACAAATGGGTAAACACCTTCTATTTTTAAAGATTTGGCAAATTCGGCAGGTACGGCAAAATTTAAGTTTTGCCCTTCTGTCATAATCATCCGCACTACACCTAGAACTGCTCCGTTAGCATCTAGTAACGGACTGCCGCTACTTCCGGGCGAAACAGCAGCAGTAAATTGGATAACCTTACCTTCATCTTTCATAACCCTTACCGATGAAACGATACCGTCGGAAACACTTTGTTCAAACCCTAAAGGATTTCCTACCACATATACACGTTCACCCTGTTCGGGTACGGTTGCTCTAAATGTCAACGGTGTTATTTTTCGAGATGCAGGTATGTCAACTTCCAATATGGCAATGTCCTTTACGGAATCTTTTGCAATCATTCGATTAACCTGAAATTCAGTGCTGTCGTTTAATCGAATTTTTACTGAAGCAGCACCTTCAACAACATGAAAATTTGTAATAATACGGTTTCGGTCAATAAAAAAACCGCTACCTGTACCATCTTCCAAATCAAATGCGTTGTAGGAAATGACTGTAACAACCGAAGGTTTTACCCGCTTAAACATTGAAACTATATCTTGT
>CALMMI010000746.1 GCA_937868245.1 uncultured Ignavibacteria bacterium
ACCGTTTGTTATTCCTTCTGAAAAGAAAATTACATCAGTAGCATCTACCTCGAAAACTACAGCTCTAAAAGATGAACTCCTTCATATCAACAAGAATGAATCTCTTGCTACAACTTCTACATTGCTCTCTTCCCTTCGGAAATTTATGGGGATGACAGGCTCGGGTGTAGGCAGTAATTCGTGGGTAATGAAAACCTCATCAGTTGGCACAGGTTCAACGATTTTGGCAAATGACCCGCATCTTTCACTTTCTCTTCCAGCACGGTGGTATCAAGCGCACCTTACAACCCCTACTATGAATCTGACAGGACTTACCATTGCAGGACTCCCCTTGTTTGTGGTTGGACGTAACGATAACATTTCGTGGGGAATCACGAACATGGTTGCCGATGATTGCGATTATTTTGTAGAGAAGGTGGATTCAAACTCAAATTACTATTGGAACGACGAAGGGAAACGCGTTAAATTCAAATACCGCCGTGATACTATTTTAGTAAAGGGCGATGAACCCCTCATTTACGATATACGCTTTTCAAAACGCTCACCTATTATCTCTGATGTTCATGCATTAAATTCTGAAAAGTTTTTGGGAATGACCTCGAACCAACCAGATCGTTTCATGCAGAAATACGCGCTGAGTTATAGTTGGACTGCTCAATTGCCGTCTGATGAAATTCTGGCTATGTATAAAGTTAACAAATCCAGTTCCTGGCAGGAATTTCAACAAGGAGTAAACTTGTGGTGTGTTCCGGCATTAAACTTTAGTTATACCGACCTAAAAGGTAATATTGGGATTGCCCCTGCCGGAGCGATTCCAATACGGTCGAAAGGAAATCCTAATATACCAAGTCCTGGCTGGCTACCTGATTATGCGTGGCTGGGTGTTCATTCGCCAAGCGAGCTTCCGAGGGTATATAATCCGCAAAAACGGTATTTGATGAGTGCAAACAATAAAACTGCAGAGACTCTCCCCTTCTTTATTTCATCTCTTTGGGAACCCCCTTCGCGAGTAGAACGTATTGATGAAACGCTAAAGGAATTTGATGAATATACAGTTCGCGATGCACAATTTATGCAAATGGATGTTACCTCTCCATACGCCAGAACACTACTCAAAAAAGCTCTTCCTATCATTGACGGGAAACAGAAGTACTTATCCCAAACCGAGCGTGACGCCTTGAAAATGCTCAAGGGTTGGGATGGAATTATGACTGCCCGAGACCCACAACCAATACTTTATTCTACATTTCTGAATACATTAATCCACCAAACATTCGAGGATGAATTGGGTGATAGACTTTTTCGAGAGTATTCATTCGTAGCAAGTCTTCCTTCCCGTAAGATAATGGAATTGATTAGCAGCGACTCTGCTTCCCTATGGTTTGATAATGTTAAAACGAAAGAATTTGAGAACAAGGATGAAATCGTTTTTCGTAGTTTTGTTCTTGCAATCCGCTCACTTCAAGACCATTATAAAAATAATGATATCCGCACTTGGAAATACGGCGATAAACATCATGTTACGCTCAATCACCTTTTTAGCGTGAACCCATTCATGAAGCAAATCGTTACACACGGTCCGTTTCCGACCGGCGGAGATAATACAACGCTTAATAACGGTGAGTACCACTTCTATCAACCCGACGACCAGGTTTTGGGTGCGTCGATGAGGTTTATTGCCGATATGAAGGATACGGTTATTTATTCTGTTCTGCCAGGTGGTAATTCGGGTGAGCCACTGAGCGCGCATTATAGCGATCAAGTACAGTTGTGGTTGAACGGGGGATATATCCGTATTCCGGTTCACCGTGAACCAAATGCAAGTTTTACTAAGTTTACTACTATTGTGCCGAAGGGGAGTTAGAGGTAGGTGGTGTTATTCCCTTTTGTATAGGTTGCTTAACGAATTTTGTTGATAGGTAATAAAATTATTTTTAGGTCAGGTCGGTTTTTTATCGCTGTGTATTAACTGGTTATAGTTTAGACCTTGAAGGTTTTCGAAAACCTTCAAGGTCTTCGGATGCACAAAAAAATATTTTACAACTATTTAAAACGCAGCGACAAACAAACGACCTTCCTTCTAAGCGTCTTTACGGAAATGCAGTTGCAACAGCTGCCTCGACTTAATATGATTTCCACACACTTCTTACATTTGGTAGAATTATATTCTGATATTCAACATCATTTCATACTCAACCCCTCAATCCTATGAAATACCTCCTCATCTTCCTCGCAACAACTTCGATATGCTATGCACAAGCTCCCGGCATTTCTTTCAAGTATCACTACCCATATCAAGACGGTATCCCGAATTCACGGTATAAAGAACGTCGCGAAACTGTTCTCAATTCCCTTTCGCCCAAATCTGCACTGCTAGCTTTTGCAGCTGATGTGCGTAACCGACAAAATGATGTGGATTATGAATACCGCCAGAACAGCAATTTTTGGTATCTATCCGGTATGCCGGATGAAGGGTGCGCCCTTTTGCTTGTTCCAAACGGGGTGATGATTGACGGTAAATCTTATCGTGAGGTCATGTTTGTACGTCCGCGAGATGTAAGCAAAGAAGCATGGACGGGAGTACGGATGGGTATCGAAGAGGCAGAATCCGTTTTAGGAATAGAAAAAGCAGTTGACATTACGCAGCTTGAGGATATTCTCAATTCGGTACTTGCCAGCCGTGATACACTCTACATCCCCAACTACCCTACTCCATCGGTGAAAAAGCCGATTGGCGGGAAATTGACCTACATGGAATCCGATACAAAGAACACTCTTCATGAGAAATTCCCTGAACTCTATATCAAATCTCCTTATTCACAGCTTACTAAGATGCGGGAGATAAAAGATTCAGACGAACTGCGTTTGATGAAAAAAGCGATTGACATCAGTGCCGAAGGTCATATTGAAAGTATGAAACAAGCGAAAGCAGGAATGAAAGAATATGAAATTGAAGCAATCATGGAATATACGTTCAAACGTCTCGGCGCAGAAGATGTTGGCTACCCTTCTATAGTAGGATCGAATTACAATGCATGCATTTTGCATTATGTCTCAAACCGTAAGCAAACACAGTCGAGTGATATGGTTCTGGCTGATTGCGGTGCAGAATATCAAAATTACACGGCGGATATAACCCGTACATTCCCGATAAACGGTAAATACACACCTGAGCAGCGCATTATCTATAATATAGTACTTGAGGCGCAAGATTCCGGTATTGTCGCTTCACGGGCAGGGAATGCCTTCAAAGACCCGCATAAAAGAGCAATGGAAGTAGTCCAAAAGCGATTGATGGAACTGGAAATCATTAAAAAGCCCGAAGAAGCAAAGTGGTATTTCAATCACGGCACATCGCATTATCTCGGTTTGGATGTGCATGATGCCGGAACTGGAACTGCTTTAAAACCTAATAGTGTGATTACTGTCGAGCCGGGGGTTTACATTCCGGAAGGAAGCCCATGCAATAAAAAGTGGTGGAATATCGGGGTGAGGATTGAGGATGATATTTTGATAACCGAAGGCGACCCGATTAATTTATCTGTTAGAGTGCCTCGGAAGGCTGAGGATATTGAGCGGTTGATGGAGAGTAAGACGATGCCGTAAATGCTCTTAATGATTCTCTAAACTCACTTAGAGTTAATTTGGCAAGTAATTGACCCCTTCGACGAGCTCAGGGTGACATAACTTGATACTAAACAATTAACTTGTCACACTGAGCCCGTCGAAGTGTCTGACACATACCCTTTTATAAAGCTGAGACTTTAACTCCATTACTCTCCAAAATAGCGCATATTAAAATGGGTTATGAGAACATTCTCATAACCCATTTTTTATTCTAATTATAATCCATCATCTCATAATATCATTATACAACACCACAGCCATAAGCGCAAGCAAGAGCAGCATACCCACCTGCTGCACCGCCATCTTGACCTTTACAGGTACTTCTCGCCTGATAATCGCCTCGATAATAATGAATACCAAATGCCCGCCGTCGAGAGCAGGAATCGGGAGAATATTCAATACGGCAATCGAAACTGAAAGCATAGCCACAAGGTTCATAAAGGCACTGAATCCAATATCAGCAACCTTTCCGGCTGCTTTCATTATTTGGATAGGACCGCCGATAGTATTTTTGAACGAGACTACCCCACCAAAGATCTTCCCGATAATTCCAAAGAACCCGGTTACCTGACGTACTGTTTCATTCCATCCAAAGGCAACCGCCTCGCCAAAGCTGTAATCTTGATGAACACTTGCTCCGGGTAATATGATATAAGGACCAATTCCTATACGGTAGCGTTTTTCTGCGTTATCAAATGTAGGCAGAATACTTGCATGTTTTTCTTCTGATCCGTGTTTCCATACAAATTCAAGTGGTTTATTATTGCTTGAGCCAATCATTCCGATGAATTGGTCAACTCCCTTGATTGGTTCATTATTAATGGATATGATAGTGTCTTCTGCTTTTAGTCCTGCTTTTCCGGCAGGCATTGCAGGTTCGATTTGCGCAATGACTATTTTTGCTCCGAAAGGTATCAATCCAAAACCTTTTTTCTGAGTCATTACATTGATAATTTCACTGCCGTTTGTTGTAAGTGCTTGAGTTGTATTATCTCTTGAAACAAGAACTTTACGGTTTGCACCCAAATCTTTGATCGTCAATTCTTCCATGCCGTCTTCCCAAGAGGCAATCGGTGTATTATCAATTTTTAGGATTTTATCCCCTTCTTTGAATCCGATTTTTTCCGCAATTGATCCTTTTTCTACATAGCCGACAGTTGTAATAGGATGAATTTCCTTGCCATTAAAGAGCGCAAGACAAGAAAAAACAGTAATCGCAAGAATAAAATTCATAATCACACCCGCGCTAATAACGAATGCTTTTTGAAGTGCGTTTTTGGAGCGGAATTCATACGGCTTAGGTTCGGTTTTCAATTGGGTGACATCCATGCTTTCATCTATCATACCGACGATTTTTACATATCCACCGATTGGCAATAAGCATAAACGGTAATCGGTGTGCCCTCCTCCATCCCAATCTTCAGGCAGTTTACCGAACGTGAAGCCCGTTATTTTATTCCATCCGAAAAGGCGCATTCCCATACCGAGTGCAAACACATCGGCTCTCATACCGCAGAGGCGTGCTGCTGCAAAATGTCCGAATTCATGTAATGTGACGATAATCCCTAATACTGCTACGAATGATAAAATTTCTTGAATTGTAAAGCCCATAATATCTAAATGTAATTATAAAAATTTTTTGGTTGTTGATGTTAGTGCATCTATTGGTTTAGTCTTTTGATTTCTTCAGCTATGAAGCTAAATCTATCTCATTTTTCCTTATTTTCATTTTCAACATTTCAATTCTCGTCGCACAAACTCGCGTGTTTCTCTATCAACATTTGCTATCTCCTCCAATGACGGATGAGCCGTGTTAGGGATTTTACCGAGCGCAGAACTAATAACTGCAGGAATGTCAATATACCTGATTTTCTCAGCTAAAAACGCTTGGACTGCCACTTCATTGGCTGCATTTAATATTGCAGTAGAAGTACCGCCTGATTTTATTGCTTCAAATGCAAGTTTAAGACAAGGGAATTTCTCTAAATCAGGTGGAAAGAAACTGAGGTTTCCAACTGAAACCAAGTCCAGACGTTGGAAATTCATCGGAATGTGGTGCGGGAAATGAAGCGCGTATGCAATCGGTACTCTCATATCGGGAGTACCAAGCTGGGCTTTTACACTTCCGTCAATAAACTGTACAAGCGAATGAACAATACTTTGGGGATGAACTACCACATCAATTTTTTCAGGCGGTAAATCAAAGAGCCACCTTGCTTCAATAACCTCGAACCCTTTGTTCATCAATGTTGATGAATCAATCGTCACTTTATTCCCCATCGACCAGTTGGGATGCTTGAGTGCTTGGGCGAGGGTGATTTCCCCAAACTCCTCAATCGGTAAATTTCTGAAAGGACCACCGGAAGCTGTAAGAATAATCTTTTCAATTTCCGAATGATGCTCACCTGCCAAACATTGGAGAATAGCACTATGCTCACTGTCAACTGCAAGAATAGAAATACCTTTATTTTTTGCAGCCGCAGTAATTATTTCACCTGCACTAACTAATGTTTCTTTATTGGCAAGGGCAATTGTTGCCCCCGCCTCAATTGCTGCAAGAGTCGGCATAACTCCGCTAAACCCAACTAATGACGACATTACTAATGAGTTTCTACTATCCCCCGCAGCGGCACAAACGCCTTCTTCACCGCATCGAACGACCCATAATGGTCGAGATGCTCAGGGTCGATATTGGTGACAACAGCAATTGTGCCATCGAGCCGCAGGAAAGAGCCGTCGCTCTCGTCCGCTTCCACGACCATCCAGTCACTGTCGCCAAGCCGCGCGTTCGAGC
>CALMMI010000747.1 GCA_937868245.1 uncultured Ignavibacteria bacterium
TATTGGTTATGCTATCTGCTTTAGGATGCAAAGGTCCCACCGGGTTAGATGGAGCTGTTGGATCACAGTTGAAGGGAGATATTTTCGGTTATGTCGATATATACGATGTAAATGGAAAAGCTGTTACTGACCGTCATGGGGTAAGAATTCAAGCGGAAGAAAATGGTGCTGAAGCTATGTCGGATACATCCGGCAGATGGACATTAAGAGATTTATATGCCGGCATTTATACTATATCAGCGAATAAAAACGGATACACTAAAGCATCGGTTTCAAACTTCCAGTTTGTAGGTGGGGGTACAGCGTATTTCAGCTCACCTCTTGCAATTATAGAACTTCCATCATATACAATTAAAAGCGTTGCTTTAACAGGAAACATTACCGATTCTCTGGGGCAACAACTTGCAATTGATATTAATCCTGCTGCAGCTAATGGCGATACACGTTCTTTCTTTATAGTGTATGGCAAAGTACCAACAGTATCAATAAATAGTCCCGAAGCATTAATTACTTCTCAAACATCATTTACGTACAAGGCAGTAGGGGCAGCTACCTTTTCACTAAGAAATGTAATTAACAATCTTAAAAATAACTTTGGAATGCAATCCGGCGAGAAAGCGTATGCAGTGGTATATCCATCATCAGCACATGTAAGCAATGCCGGAACATATACCGATCCTATCACAAGAAAAGTAATTTTTACCCGCTATTCTGCTCCTTATGTAGCTATAAATTTTCAGATTCCATAAAACACTCAAAAATATGAATAGATACATACTCAATGTTTTTCTGTGTATTACAATCTTAGTTGTAATCGGATGCGAAGGAGAAGAAGGCAAACGTGGCGTTCCAGCTCCTGTACTCCGCGGCTCAATAACAGGAATTGTAACTACTTCTGCAAAGGCTGATATAACCGGTATAGAAGTGAAAATTGCAGAAACTTCGCAAACTACTCTAACTGATTCTTTAGGCAATTGGACAATTAACGATGTGAAGGCAGGAATCTATACTCTGGAATTCAGCAAAGCAGGATATGGTACATCAAAAATTCAGAACTATTCGTTTGTGGGTGGCGGGGTTTCAAGAGTAACTTCTTCAATAACGCTTACTAAACTTCCTGCACACACTGCAACTCATATTGACCTTATTGAGGCACCTACTGATGATCAAGGACAATTTTCCTGCATAGTTAACTTTACTCCCGAAGCACCTCGTAGTGAGGTTCGTTATTTTAGGGTGTATTTTTCAAAAAATAGAAACTTTGCACCAACAAACGGTGATTTCTTCTTTACAACTACGTTTACAGGATTTCAAGCTAATCCTTATTCTGACATAACATTAAGAGTGAAGAGTATTGTACCGAGCCTTAAAACGAAAAATTCTTCAAGTTCAATGTCTCCTTTTGTAAAGGGAGATTCAGTATATGTGGCTGTATGTGCATCGGCATCATCTGGTTCTACACCTAATGCAGCCAGTGGGTTTTACGACAATCTGAATTTTGGTCAGTATGTATATACAGATGTTACTGCTCCTACAAATACAGTTGGTTTTGTTCTTCCATAACTGTTAACGCTCTCTATGATTTTCTTTCTTAATTCTTTTACTCTAAAAGAATTAAGAAAGATTTTTTATTTTATTCCCTAAATTGTACTACAACAATGGATTCTTCATTAACTGCCCGTGAACACAGTTCAATTTTTCAAACATATAAGCGCCTACCCGTTGAAATTGAACGTGCAGAGGGTTGCAGGATTTATGCCAAGGATGGAACTGTGTATTTGGATTTTCTTGCAGGGATTGCCGTAAAT
>CALMMI010000748.1 GCA_937868245.1 uncultured Ignavibacteria bacterium
GACTGTATCAGAACATCGGTGCATTTGATGCGCTTATTTCCACAGCCGGACCTACCTTTGTAGGACCATGGAGTCAATTAACGGACAAAGAATTTAGAAAAGGCATCGATGGTAAAGCGATGGGGCAAATCAACTTGGTCTTATTAGGTCAGAAGTATATCAACCCCAAGGGATCTTTTACTTTAATTTCAGGAGCTTTATCGCACCAACCGCAATTAAATTTTGCGAATGCTTCTGCTGCCAATGGTGCTATCGATGGATTTGTTCGAGCAGCAGCTATAGAATTACCTCGTGGGATTCGGATTAATGCCGTAAGTCCTACGGTGATTGAAAATTCACCACTCTACTTTCCATTTTTTCCGGGAGAAATGCCGGTTACTATGAAGCAATTGGAGTACGGGTTTCGGAAAAGTATATTCGGGGCAAGCACCGGAGAAATTATTAAACCATATTAAATGAGGGCGTTATGACAACCATAAAATTAAAATTAGCACTCAGAATATGGCTGGCAATCTACCCCTCGATTACTCTGTTTTTATTCTTGTTCGGCGAGGCACTTTCAGCATTTTCATTACCGATAAAAACGCTGATCCTGACTCTCATACTCGTTCCGTGGGTAGTATTTGCGGGAGTACCGACGGTAGATTACGTGCTAAAGCAATTCTATAAAGAGCGATAATCAGTCCATGCAAACTCATCTTACACGACGGAAATTTATTCTACAGAGTGGGGCAGCAGTTATCGGTGCTGCGCTTCCGCTCTCATTTGTAACTCAATCTACAGAATCCATGAGAAAAGCAACACAATACGAGGTTATTATTATCGGTGGTAGTTATTCCGGGCTTGCTGCAGCTATGGCATTAGGCAGGGCAATGCGACGGGTAGTAGTGATAGACAGGGGTGAGCCGTGTAATCGCCAAACGCCTCAGTCGCACAATTTTTTAACGCAGGATGGAAGTTCGCCCCACGATATTTCAATGCTAGCTAAGCAGCAAGTAGCAGCGTATGATACAGTGGAGTTTTTGAATGACCGTGCCGTGCATGGAAAGAATACTGCGCATGGTTTTGAGATTCAAACGAAATCCGGAGCTGTGCTCTCAGCACAAAAACTCATTTTTGCTACCGGCATTCAGGATATGATGCCACAGATTGAGGGGTTTTCTGAATGCTGGGGCAAATCTGTTCTGCATTGTCCATACTGTCATGGCTATGAAGTGCGGGGGGTACCTACTGGGATTATAGGCAATGGAGAAAGTGGATTTGAGATGGCGAAGCTCATTCATCATTGGGCAAGTGATTGTACAATCTTTACACAGGGCAAAGCTACATTTACCCCTGAGCAATTGTCGGCATTTGAACGTCATTCAATACGTGTAGATGAGAGGAAAATTGAAGTAATACAGCATACAAGCGGCTATGTACATTCATTGGTCTTTGAAGGTGGTGCTACAATACCGATAGATGTTCTCTACAGCCGCCAGCCTTTTACTCAGCACTGCAATCTGCCTGAATTGCTCGGATGCACTCTAACAGAAGACGGTTATCTTGCTGTCGATGCGATGCAAAGAACAACAATTCCCGGAATATTTGCCTGTGGTGACAACTCAACTCGTATGCGCACTGTAGCAAATGCTATAGCTACAGGTACAACTGCCGGGATGATGCTCAACAAAGAGCTGATTGAAGAACAATTTACTACTTTTTAAACAACTATTTATTACTTTCATTATGAATACTTCCATGACACAGCCGTATAGTTCTGCCGCAGCCCCCTAAATGCCTGGACAAAAATTCTACTTATATTGCAACCCAAA
>CALMMI010000749.1 GCA_937868245.1 uncultured Ignavibacteria bacterium
GTAGAAAGTGCATGGGAAGGAATTACCTCCGATGCAATGGGTAAATATCCCGAACTGCCCCGTGAGAAATTCCACTATGTACCAAATGGATTTGATGCTGCCGATTTTCCTAAAACCCCTAAGGTACGAAATGATAAATTTACGGTGACTTATACTGGTTCGATGTACGGTCGGCGGACTCCGGCAAGTTTCTTTGCTGCGTTGGAATTGTTAATCGAGCGTGGAGTTATTTCTTCTGATTCCATTCACTTACGGTTTGTGGGGAGGTTTGGAGCAGAAATTGAAGAAATGTTTAGAAAAGCATCATTTAAGGATTCGATTGAAGTTATCTCGTATGTTACCCATGAAGAAAGCGTTCGCTTCCTTCAACGTTCCGATGTACTTCTGATGGTGGTTGATGAAGCTAAGGAAAGCAAGGAAATAGTACCGGGTAAAGTTTTTGAATATATCGGAGTTCAGAAACCGATAATTGCAATTGCACCCACAGATGGGGCGGTAGCGGCACACTTGCGTGAGACTCGATGCGGAAAATCGGTAGATCAATCCGACATCGAAGGATGTGCCTCGATTGTCGAAGATTTTTATAAGCAGTGGAAAGCAGATAATTGGACGTTTACTCCAAATTTCGACGAAGTGCGAAAGTATGAACGCAGGGAAGGTGCAAGAACACTGGCGGAGCTGCTGGGGAAAAGGAAATAAGGAAATTGTCTGCAAATTGAGATTAACCGGATTATAATCAAAGTCAAAGAGGGAATGAAAATATATTTTTTAGAGAACACAATTCGTAATCATAATAAACCTGCCGTTTCGATATTTTACGAAAGTATATCAAAGAATTATAGTACTCATTTTATGAAAAAAAATGAATTCTGAAAAAAAGTTGTTACAAGGCGGTAAATTCATATTTGTTGAGCGAGGAGAAACAGATGTTAAGGGTAAAGGGAAAATGAAGACGTATTTTTTGGAAAGAGCTGTGCCATAAAAGTTAAAGTACCAAACTTCAGAAGTACTATAAAAACATCAGATCATTTTTTCACTCTGTAGAATATTGGCTGAAAGATAATGGATGGGAATGAGGGGTAGATTTTTTGCGCACAACTACCAAAACAAACCTCCACGATATGAATTGGGTATTCCGTCCGATTGATTGGTAAATGTCTTTTTCCGATCCGCTTCTCTCCATTCCCCACATCTCAGAATTATAAAATTCCAACACCATACCCCCTCCGTAATTAAATTTTTCGCCGTATTTTTGTGAAATAGCAAGAGAATACAGTTTTTTTCGTCTCTTGCAACTTATTGTCTTATTCAAGTATTATTACACAATCATACAGAGAAAATAAATGGCTACTCCTATACGCGATTTCATGGAAAAACATTATCTGCACTTTAACGCCGCCGCAATGGTAGATGCAGCAAAAGGATACGAACAACACTTGCTCGAGGGCGGTAAGATGATGATTACACTTGCAGGAGCTATGAGTACTGCTGAACTCGGCATATCCCTAGCAGAAATGATACGGCAGGGCAAAGTGGATATAATCAGCTGTACAGGTGCAAACCTTGAAGAAGATTTGATGAACCTTGTTGCACACGACCATTACAAACGCGTTCCAAATTACCGTGACCTCTCACCACAGGAAGAATGGGATTTGCTCGAAAACGGATTTAATAGAGTTACCGACACATGTATTCCTGAAGAAGAGGCATTTCGCCGTCTTCAGAAACACATTCATGAACTATGGAAAGATGCGGATACAAAAGGAGAACGTTATCTTCCCCATGAATTCATGTATAAAATGATACTCAGCGGGGTATTGGAGCAGTATTATCAAATCGACCCTAAAAATAGTTGGATGATTGCAGCTGCCGAACGGAATCTTCCGATTATCTGTCCCGGCTGGGAAGACAGTACGATGGGTAATATTTTTGCATCCTATTGTATAAAAGGGGAGATTAAACCTACCACAGTACGAGGCGGAATTGAGTATATGGTATGGCTTACAGACTGGTATCGCAAAAATTCTTCGGGAAAAGGTGTAGGTTTTTTCCAAATTGGCGGAGGAATTGCGGGAGACTTCCCAATATGCGTAGTTCCGATGATGTATCAGGATTTAGAATGGCATGATGTTCCGTTTTGGAGCTATTTCTGTCAGATAAGTGATTCGACTACATCGTATGGTTCGTATTCGGGGGCAGTACCCAACGAAAAAATTACGTGGGGGAAATTAGACATCCATACGCCAAAATTTATAGTAGAAAGTGATGCAACAATCGTTGCACCGCTGATATTCGGGTGGGTATTGGGTTGGTAAATATCACACACCACCACCATACCCCTAAATCCTAAAGATGTATAAAAATTTATAAAATAAGTTGTTCAATTAATATCGAAAGTTCACCATGAAAAATGATGTATCTTTTCTCATATCGAAAGTGTCCCTTGTGATGCTTCGTAAAGTACGGCTTTTTATTGCCGCAATAGCTGTTATGATAACGGCGGTATCTCTTCAAGCCCAAGAGCCAACATGGCAATGGGTGAAATCAGGCGGCGGAACCGGCTCTGATGCAGGAACGTCTATCACTGTTGACGTGAATGGAAATATTTATGTAACCGCACGTTTCTCAGGCACTTCACTCTTCGGGTCAAGTTTGCTTACAAGTGCAGGTGCATCGGATGTTATGGTTGCACGCTACAATTCAAACGGAGCAATCCTTTGGGCTGTACGCGGCGGTGGAACAGGTAACGACGAGCCTAATTCAATCAGTACAGATGCAGCAGGAAACGTATTTGTAACAGGTTCTTTCACCGGAACAGCTACATTTGGTACGGTTACCCTTACTTCAGGCGGGGCAAAAGATATGTTCCTGGTTAAATACAGCAGTGTTGACGGTTCTGTTGTATGGGCAAAACGCGGTGGTATGAATGGTGATGAGGCAGGTAACAGTGTGGCAACCGACCCAACGGGAAATGTGTATGTTGTCGGTTCATTTACCGATTCAACAAAGTTCGGTGCACTTACCAAATTGACAAGTGCTGGCTCGTCCGATGCTTACTTTGTACAATACAATCCGGCGGGTGTTGAGCAATGGTCGAAATCTATCGGTGCAGGGGGATATGATTCCGGTAACGATGTGACTGCTGATGCTTCCGGTATTTATGTAACGGGGCTGTTTAGCAATACAGTGATTATCGGTTCGGATACATTACCGTCAAGCGGCAGTGCAGATGTATTTATTACCAAATATAACGGTTCAGGTGTTGCCCAATGGTCACGTGGCGGCGGCGGTGCTAATGCCGACATTCCTTCTGCAATTGCGCTTGATGCTTCAAGCAACGTAATTGTAACGGGTAACTATTCAGGCAAAACATATTTTGGAACAGACAGCGTTACTGCTGCAGGTAGTTCAGATATGTTTGTTGTAAAATACAATTCAACCGGTACGGAACAATGGCTTCGTAGCGGCGGTGGAACGGACAATGATTTAGGACAAGATATTATTACCGACGGCAGTGGTAATATTTATGCAACCGGATTCTTTGGTCTTTCGGGAACGTTTGGTTCAAAAACGGTTGTATCTGCAGGTAAATCAGATATATTCATCGTAAAATACAATGCTTCCGGTGCAGTTCAATGGGTGCAAAGAGCCGGTGGGGAAGACAACGACTATCCTTACGGCATCAGTGTTGATAACGGAAGAAACACTTATGTTACAGGAGACTTCTTCTATCAAACAAAGTTTTGGAATACAACAATCAATTCCCAGGGAAATTACGACTATTTCATTGCGAAACTTCCTGATATCGTAGCAGTAGATGCCGGAATCACTTCCGTTAATTTCCCAACAGCTCCTTTTGCAGCTGGAAACGGAACAGTTACGGTTACACTCAAAAACTTTGGTACTACCCAGCTAGACAGTGTGAAAATCGATTGGAAATTTAATAGTGTAGCACAAACTCAAATCTCATACAAAACGCCGCTTGCAGCAGGGCAAAGCACTACTGTAACGTTAGGCACACCAACATTCCCTGCAAAAACATTTTCGGAAGTGATTGCAACTACATCACTACCGAACGCAGGGGCTGATTTGA
>CALMMI010000750.1 GCA_937868245.1 uncultured Ignavibacteria bacterium
GTTCAATACTGATATATTGTAAAAATTTCTTTGGGCTTACTCCTGCCCATTCCGTAAACAACCGCTGAAAATGAAAGGGACTAAGATGTATGTTCTCTGCTATTTCTTCTAAGCCCGGTTGTTTCTTGAAGTTTTTGGTAATGTAGTCGATAGCCTCGGCTATCCGAGTATAATTTACTGTATCTTGCGTTGTCATCAAAGTACTCCTTCAATAGAAATAATCAAACTTGTATCACAAAACTACGTCCTTTGGATTACGTGTAAAACCCGAAACTTGCTCATTTTATTTTGATGACAGCTTACGTTTTCAATCAAAGAATAATGTAATACCCGATAGATTCATATTTGATGTGAATGATATATAAATACTGCAATGTCTCAAAAATATTTTATAATTTTGCATTTGGTCAAACTCTAAACTTATATTTATTATATAGATATGTCGTATAGCGAGCAATTAGCCAACAGAATCCGTACACGTTTGATTGAAGTACCCAATGTTCAAGAGAAGAAAATGATGGGCGGTTTAACTTTTATGGTGAACGATAAAATGTGCGTCGGAATCATAAAGGATGAGCTTATGTGCCGCATCGACCCTGATTTTCATGAAAAAGCACTGGAAAAGACCGGTTGCAGAACCATGGACTTCACCAAACAACCAATGAAGGGATACGTAATGATTAGCGATTCGGGAATGGAAACCGATACCGATTTTGATTATTGGATCAATCTTTCATTAGATTTTAACCAAAAGGCAAAACAATCAAAAAAGAAAAAACTTAACCTTTGAATTTTATGAGAACCTCAAAAGCAACTTTCATTCTGACGGCAATAGCGTATATAATCCCTTCTATGATTTTAGGGATGGTTTGGCATTTCCTTTTATTTAAGGAGCTATATGAACAGCTTGCAATTTATAATCGTGCAGAACCTATTATTCCTCTTGGATTTACCTCAATGATTATACAAGGTGTCATATTGGCGTATTTCTATCCGTTCTATTCAAAGGGTAAAAGCACCTTAAGAACTGCAATAACTTATAGCATGATGATGGGCTTATTTCTTTTTAGTGTTTCTACTCTGGCAAACGGGGCAAAGATTCAAGTAACATCAATGCAAAGCTGGCTGTTAGTTCAGCTTGCTTTCCATTTTATTCAATTCTTGGTTTCCGGTGTTCTTATAGGGCTGGTCAATAGAAATCATACACGGTAGTTCTTATTTATACTGATTTGTAATTTCAACTAAAAACAATTCAAACATAACATACACATAAATCCTACTATGAATGAACTTATCGACACATGGAATATACACAACCGCATCAATATATATCTTCTTGATGCCATCAATGAAGAATTTCTTACGGATGTTTCAGCATCCAAGGGTAGAAATGTCGGTGAGCAATATGCCCATATTCACAATGTGAGGTTAATGTGGCTTAAAGCATCTTCGCCTGACTTATTGGAAGGTTTAACAAAAATTGAGAAGGGAATGATCTCAAAAGAACTGCTAAAGGAAGAATTGTTAAAAAGTGCAGAAGCAATCTCTAAACTTTTAGAGAAAGGTTTCGGAGAAAATAAAATCAAAGGATTCAAGCCACACCCTTCTGCTTTTTTGGGCTATCTCATTTCGCACGAAAGCCATCATCGTGGGCAGATTCTTCTTGCTCTAAAGCAATCAGGACACCCTATTGATCAAAAGACACAATACGGACTTTGGGAATGGGGCAGCAGGTAGATTTTACAAAATTTTTGATTAATTTCAATCACAGTTTAACAACGTAATTTTTAGGACTCTATCGAGTTTTTACATTTTGAAAAGTTTCAATTTAAATAAAAACTACCGTTTTTTTCAAATCACCTGAATTCATAAATATACCCAAGTTGCAATGCAAGCTGAGGATCCGGTATTCTTTTTTCAGCAGTTAGCATCAAACCTGTCTCTAAGAAGAACCCACCGAAATTTAAATCATAAAATGCACCAACATAAGGAAAAGAAACTCGCTCTTTGTTTGAATAGCTATATTGATCTTTTAGATCAAACTCTCCGCTCAACACTCCACCACCTAAAGAGAAATGATGATTAAA